>NZ_JAYGHA010000050.1:5410-24214 GCF_034931405.1 Anabaena sp. UHCC 0451
ACGGAAGAGGAGAATATCTTACCCCCCTCTCCTCGCAGGAGAGGGGTAGGGGGAGAGGTCATTTCCGACGAATATGAAGACTATATTAAACAACTAAAACGCAACTTACCGAAAAACTTCCAACCTTACGGAGAGTTTTATGTATTTGTAGATGAATGTCATCGCACCCAAGCAGGGAAATTACATAAAGCCATGAAAGATATATTACCAAATGCTCTTTTTATCGGTTTTACAGGAACACCATTATTAAAACAAGACAAACAAAGCAGTTTGGAAGTTTTTGGTAAATATATTCACACCTACAAATTTAACGAAGCAGTCGGGGATAAAGTCGTTTTAGACTTACGTTATGAAGCGCGGAATGTTGAGCAGTATATCACCTCACAAGCCAAAATTGATCAATGGTTTGAAGCTAAAACCAACGGATTAACAGAAACCGCAAAAGCACAACTCAAAAAACGCTGGGGAACAATGCAAAAAGTCCTCAGTTCCAAATCTCGACTAGAGGAAATAGTCAAAGATATCCTATTAGATTTTAGCACCAAAGAACGACTAGCAAATGGCAAAGGTAACGCCATACTTGTAGCTGGAGGTATTCCTGAAGCTTGTAAATATTATGAATTATTCCAAAGTGCAGGATTTACCAAATGTGCCATTATTACATCTTATGATCCTACCATCAAAAGTATCAAAGGTGAAAACACAGGAGAAGGAAAAACCGATAAAATCCATCAATATGAAATCTATCAAAAAATGCTCAATGGTCAAAATGCAGATAAATTTGCAGAAGACGTAAAAAGTAAATTTATTGACTCACCCGGAGAGATGCAATTATTAATAGTAGTGGATAAACTGTTAACAGGTTTTGATGCACCTCCCACTACCTATCTTTATATAGATAAATCCATGCGAGATCATGGTTTATTTCAAGCCGTTTGTCGCGTCAACCGTTTACATACTCCAGACAAAGAATATGGTTATATTATAGATTACAAAGACCTATTTAAAAGTTTAGAAAAATCCGTTCAAGATTACACCTCAGCAGCCTTTGCAGATTATGATATTGCTGATATTGCTGGCTTATTAAGTGATAGATTAGAAAAAGGCAAAAATGACCTAGACACAGCCAGAGAAGCCGTTAAAGCCTTATGCGAACCCGTAAAACCGCCTTATCATACAGAAGATTATACTCATTATTTTTGTGGTAATACTCAAAACCCAGAAGATTTAAAAAAGCACGAACCGCAAAGATTAGTATTATATAAAAGTGTTAATTCCTTAATTAGAAATTATGCAAATATAGCCAATGAAATGGAAACAGCAGGATATACAAGCCGAGAAATTTATGATATTAAAAACGAAGTTAAACATTATCAAAAAGTTAGCCAAGAGGTAAAATTAGCCAGTGGTGATTATATTGATTTTAAAGCCTATCAAAATGATATGCGTCACTTGATAGATAGTTATATTGGTGCGGAGGAAAGTCAAATTTTAGCCAACTTTGAAAATCTCACCTTAGTAGAATTAATAGTTAATAATGGAGTCAATGCAGTTGATAGTTTACCTCCAGGAATTAGGAACAATAAAACCGCAGTCGCGGAAACTATAGAGAACAACCTACGGAAATTAATTATTGAACAACAACCAACCAACCCGAAATATTTTGATAAAATGTCAACTTTGCTGAATGAACTAATTGAAAACCGCAAAACTGCAACAGAAGACTATCAAAATTATTTACAGCAAATTGTCGAATTAGCTAAACAAGTTCATCAACCAAATACATCATCAGCATATCCGCAATCATTAAACACCCCCGCAAAAATCGCATTATATGATAATCTAGATCAAAATGAAGAACTAGCTTTAACAATAGATGCCGTAATTCGTCAAACAAAACAAGATGGTTGGAGAACACATCCAGTCAAACGCAAGGAAGTAAAAAACGCCATTAAAAAATATTTACCCACACCAGAAGAGATAGATAATATTATGGAAATAGTTAAAAATCAAAATGAATATTAAGCCCTGGCGAATAGAATTCGCGGCTATACAAACGAAGTCCACCTTCGTGGACTAATACATTTAAACCCACGAAGGTGGGTTTTGCTTGTGTAGATGCGGTTTATAACCGCCCGATTAATAACTCCTAATAAAACTACTATGGAAACCTATCAAATAACCGTCGGTGAAATAATTATAGATGTAGTCAGAAAGAATATTAAAAACCTACATTTAGCAGTTTATCCCCCAGATGGCCGCGTCAGAATTGCCACACCATTACATATTAATGATGAATCTGTACGTTTATTTGCAATTTCCAAATTAGCATGGATTAAAAAACATCAAACTGAATTTCAATCAAAAACACATCCAGAAACAATAGAATATTTATCAGGAGAAAATCATTATTTTCAAGGTAAAAGCTATATTCTCAATGTAATTTATCAAAATTCTCCCCAAGTAGAAATTAGAAATAATCAATATCTTGATTTATCTGTTAAACCAGGAAGTGACAAAGAACAACGTCAAAAAGTCTTAAACTCTTGGTATCGTCAACAATTAAAAAGAGAAATTCCCCCATTAATAGCTAAATGGGAAAAGGTAATTAATGTGAATATAAATGAATGGGGAATAAAAATCATGAGAACCAAATGGGGTACTTGCAATATTCAAGATAAACGCATTTGGTTAAATTTGGAATTGATAAAAAAAGAACCTATATGTTTAGAATATGTGATAGTCCATGAAATTACTCATCTTTTAGAACGCAGTCACGGGGCTAAATTTCAGGCTTTAATGGATCAATTTATGCCCAATTGGCGGACATATAAAGAAAAATTGAATGTTTTGTTACCAAAAATGTAACCAAACCAAACTTGTATCTAAACCATGCCACACTATCAGCATATAGATCCCCGACTTCTTTGGCAATCTTGTAAATAAATTATAAATTGATCTTAGAAGTCGGGGATCTGATTTTACTGAGGAGTGTAAATTGAATGTCTAGAAATACCTTATCAGCGTCTCCCGTTCACATCCAGAACCTGGGAAAAATCTTCTATTCCACTTTATTAATATGTATGATGTTCGCCTTACCAGCATCAGCCGAAGAAAAAGAAAAATTATGGCGCACCTTAACCGTTAGTGGTCGTGGTGTACAAACAATTACCACCACCTTATCACAAGTGAGTTTAGGTGTAGAAGTACAAGGAAAAACAGCCCAAGAAGTTCAAAAGGAAGCCGCGCGCAGATCATCCGCTGTAGTAGACTTACTCAAAAGCCGAAATGTAGAAAAATTAGAAACTACAGGAGTTCGCCTTAACCCAGTTTATAGTTATACCAATAACGTTCAAAAAATCACTGGTTATGCAGCCAGCAATACCGTCAGTTTTCGTTTTCCCACCGATAGAGTCGGGACATTATTAGATGAAGCAGTCAAAACTGGGGCGACACAAATTAACGGAGTCAGTTTTGTAGCCACTGACGAAGCTATTAGCAACGCCCAAAAACAAGCATTGAAAAAAGCTACCCAGGATGCCCAACAACAAGCTGATGCGGTTTTTAGCAGCTTGGGCTTCCAATCAAAAGAAATAGTGAGTATCCAAATTAATGGTGCAACTCCACCACCTCCACCAATGCTTTACCGTGCTGAAGCTACCAAAGCAAGCCTTGCAGATGCTTCTACTCCCATAGTCGGTGGTGAACAAGAAGTACAAGCATCAGTAACTCTGCAAATTAGTTATTAGTTATTAGTCATTAGTCATTAGTCATTGGTAATTGGTAATTGGTAATTGGTAATTGGTAAAGAAGGGAACAGGGAACAGGGAATGGGGAACAGAATTTTTGACTTTTGACTTTTGACTTTTGACTTGATTCTCCCCAGTCCCCAGTCCCCAGTCCCCAGAATAACTAGAAATTCTCTGGAGACATATCGCCACCACCACCCTCTGCATCACGCTTAGACCCTAATAAGTCTAGTTGTTCTACTTGGATAACTGGACTCGAACGGTTAGCACCTGTTTGGCGATCGCTCCAAGTATCAAACTTCAAGAAGCCTTTGACAGCAATTTGTTTACCCTTACGGACATAATTACCTGCTACTTCTGCCGTTTTTCCCCACAGTTCTAAATTGAACCAGTCCGTATGTTCGCCTTCACGTGTCCGCCTATTCACGGCCAAGGTTAATCTACATTTAACTGTTCCCGATTCAAAATACTTAATATCCGGGTCGCCACCTACACGTCCAATCAAAGTTACAACATTAATGCTCATGGGTCTTACCTTAGTCTAAAATTAAGTACAATTGTACTTGTTTATTTTTACCTGATAATAACTAATTGTAAAAAGCTTTAAAATATGTTAAGTAATTAACCATAATACATTATATTAATTTCTCAACATGATTTAAAAATTACTTTCCATCCTTGCCCAAATTATACGGTTATACTGAGTCACTTTGAGAAGAGAGAAAATAAGATGCCTAAAACATCGATCAAGATTGACAAAAATTATAGAAAAAAATAGTCTGATTTACTGGATTCAGACCAATAAAAATCATAAAATCCAGGACAATTAACTTTCACTCTTGTCACCACAAATTAGCGCACATAGGGGGTATAGATACGCGTGGGTCTTTTTAGGAACTTTCGCTCATCATGGGATATGGGTATCGACCTCGGTACAGCCAACACCCTAGTTTATGTATCTGGTAAAGGAATTGTACTCCAAGAACCTTCAGTAGTTGCCATCGATCAAAACGAAAAAATTGCCCTAGCAGTAGGAGAAGATGCCAAAAAAATGATCGGTCGGACACCGGGTAATGTCATCGCAGTCCGTCCCCTGCGTGATGGTGTGATTGCTGATTTCGAGACTGCCGAACTGATGCTCAAAAGTTTTATTCAACGAGTAAATGAAGGTAGATCCCTAATTTTACCACGGATTGTCATTGGTATTCCTAGCGGTGTTACCGGGGTAGAAAGACGAGCCGTAATGGATGCAGCCACTCACGCCGGCGCTAGAGAAGTATATTTGATTGATGAGCCAGTAGCCGCAGCTATTGGTGCAGGTTTACCAGTAGCTGAACCCACCGGCAACATGATTATTGATATTGGTGGTGGGACAACAGAAGTAGCTGTACTCAGTCTTCAAGGAACAGTAATTAGCGAATCAGTACGTATTGCTGGAGATGAATTGACAGATGCGATTATCCAGTACATGAAGAAAGTTCATAACCTGGTAATTGGAGAACGGACAGCTGAAGACATCAAAATCCGCATTGGTTCTGCTTATCCCACTGATGATGATAGCGATGCTATTATGGAGGTACGGGGCTTGCACCTACTTTCTGGATTACCAAGAACGGTCACAATTAAGGGTCCAGAAATTCGGGAAAGTATGTTAGATCCTTTGTCAGTAATCATAGAAGCAGTTAAACGGACATTGGAGCGAACACCACCAGAACTAGCAGCAGATATAATAGACCGAGGAATAATGTTAGCGGGTGGTGGAGCATTGCTTAAAGGAATAGATACCTTAATTAGTCATGAAACAGGTATTGTCACACATATTGCAGCAGATCCTTTAAGTTGTGTTGTCCTGGGAACAGGCCGTGTGTTAGAAAACTTCAAGCAGCTAGAACGGGTATTTAGCGGACGCTCTCGCAATATGTAGCCGAAAGCGTAAACCAGATTAATGGATTCTGTATCTAAGAAATATGGCATCCATGATCTCTTAATTTCGATAATTTATTAAATATATACAGGTATAAATGTTTACTGCACGGCATTGGTGGGAACATAGAGGATTACAAATAGGTTTGTTAGCTTTAGTCATTGGTAGTGCTTTGACACTGCGGCAAACTCAAGGTGCGCTGGTAATGGAGATATACCAAGGTATTACCCGTCCATTAAAAACTTTACAGCCAGGAATAAATCCTGAAGACCGTATTCGTGAAGCTCGATTGTTAGAACTACAAACGCGTATAGTCGATCTAGAAAGTCAAAATCAAAAACTACAAAGTTTATTGGGTTATGTAGAAAAAGAAGCACTCTTAACACGCCCAATTGTATCCAGAGTAGTAGGGCGCAGTGCTGACCACTGGTGGCAACAAGTAACCTTGAATAGTGGGACAAAAGCAGGGATTAAGGAAGGTTTTGTTGTCAAAGCCGAAGGTGGCTTAGTCGGTTTAGTAGAAAGCGTCACTGCCAATACTAGCCGTGTATTATTAGTAAGCGATTTAAAAAGTCAGGTAGGTGTAACAATTAGCCGTACAACCGCTAAAGGAGTTTTACGGGGTGATTCTTCAGACGAAGGAGTGCTAGAGTTTTATGAAAAAGTCCCTAATGTGAAAGTAGGAGATTTAGTTTCTACTTCTACTTATAGTCAGAAGTTTCCCGCTGGTTTACCAGTAGGAAGAATCAAATCTCTAGATTTGAAGAAACTCCCAGCATCAGTGGCCAAAGTTGAACTATTCCCGCCAATTCGTTATTTGGATTGGGTAACTGTATATCCTGCTCCAGAAAAACTAAATCCGGAAAAACCAAACTAAGAGGTTACTGGGGACTGGTGACTGGTGACTGGGGACAAAAATTTTAGATTTTAGATTTTAGATTTTAGATTGGAGTTCGTGAAATACAATCCAAAATCCAAAATCCAAAATTGTATAACCAATTACCAATTACCAATTACCAATAACTAATGACTAATGACTAATTCCCTATAAAATTTCGCAAAACCATGAAAATTCCTGGATTTCCTGGCAACAAAAACAAGAGAGCAACAAAGCCAGACCGAAAATCCAAATCCTTAATTCCCCAGATGAAGGATTGGCAGCCCTGGGTGCGTCAAGTAATGGATTGGACAGTCACATCTGGATCTGTACTGTTATGTTTGCTCATGTTGCCAACCCGATTACCAGGAATGGAATTATTAGGCATTGGACCAAACTGGGTACTCATTTGGGTAGTAGCTTGGAGTGTGAAACGTTCTGTATTTCTGGGCGCATTAGCAGGTATAATTTTAGGTCTACTACAAGATGCTATGACCGCTCCTAACCCTACCCACGCGGTGAGTTTGGGAATAGTAGGAATGCTAACCAGCCTCATTCAAAAACAGCGTTTTATCCAAGAAGACTTTATTTCTATTGCTTTAATCGTCTTTGGCATGGCAATTTTGTCAGATACTATTTTTGCACTACAATTGTCTTTAATGAGTGGTAACTGTGGTGACTACTGCCTACGCAAAGTAGAAGGCATCTGGACATACTACCAACGTGTTGCCTTAGCTTCTGCTATTCTCAGTAGTTTGTGGGGACCAGTGCTTTATTATCCCCTCAATCGCTGGTGGCAACAGGTGAAATTAATTCATAATTCGTAATTTGTAATAATTTTTTTCCCCAATCCCCAATCCCCAATCCCCAATCCCCAATCCCCAATCCCCAATCCCCAATCCCCAATCCCCAATCCCCAATCCCCAGTCACAATGTCCTCAAATATGGTAAGTGAATTTGACTCCCTGATGATGCAACGGTGTTTACAACTGGCCCGACGTGCTTTGGGACGCACTTCACCAAATCCATTAGTGGGGGCAGTGATTGTTAAAGATGGGGAAATTATAGGCGAAGGGTTTCATCCCCGTGCTGGTGAACCTCATGCCGAAGTTTTTGCCCTCAGAGCCGCAGGAGAAGAAGCTCGTGGAGCTACTATTTATGTCAGCTTAGAACCCTGTAACCACTATGGGCGTACTCCGCCCTGTTCGGAAGGGTTGATTGCAGCTGGTGTCTCTAAGGTAGTGGTGGGGATGGTTGATCCTAACCCCTTGGTAGCCGGTGGTGGGATTGCACGATTACGTGCAGCAGGAATAGAAGTGATCGTAGGTGTGGAAGAAGCCGCTTGTCGGCAGCTAAATGAAGGTTTTATCCATCGCATTCTCCACAAACGACCTCTGGGAATTTTGAAATATGCTATGACCTTAGATGGCAAAATTGCTACTAGTTCTGGACATAGTGCTTGGATTACAAATCCAGATGCTCGCAGCGAAGTGCATCAACTCAGAGCAGCTTGTGATGCTGTCATTGTTGGTGGAAATACAGTTAGATATGATAATCCTTACTTAACTATTCATCAACAAGAAGGGCATAATCCTCTGCGGGTAGTAATGAGCCGCAGTTTAAACTTGCCAGAAAATGCTCATCTGTGGGAAGTCATTAAAGTTGGAACTTTAGTGTTAACTGAAGTTGGCAGTTCGCCAGATTTTCAAAAGATGTTGCTGAACAAGGGTGTGGAGGTGCAGGAATTTCCATTACTCACACCAGATCATGTTATGGCTTATCTATATGAGCGCGGTTTTTGTAGCGTGCTATGGGAATGCGGTGGTACTTTAGCTGCAAGTGCGATCGCTCAAAATGCTGTCCAAAAAATCCTGGCTTTTATCGCCCCCAAAATCATTGGTGGTAGTCATGCTCCTACACCCGTGGGTGACTTAGGTTTTACCTCGATGACTGAGGCTTTGTGTTTAGAACGTGTTCATTGGCGTGTGGTAGGTTCTGACTGTTTAGTAGAAGGTTATTTACCACAAAAAAGTCATTAGTCAGTAGAGAAAGGCAAAAGGCAAGAGGCAAAAGGCAAAAGTTGATTAATTTTCCCAGTCCCCAGTCCCCAAGACCCTATGACTGTTGACGTTCATAGGCAAGATCACGAATAAGACTTAACCGAGCGCGGATGTAGTCGCAAAGAAAATCAGTTTCATCGGCATCTAGCAAGGCTTGCTTTGTGGTTTGTTTGACCAACAACTGTATTAAGCTTGCATCGTCCAGTTGCAAAAGTGTTACGGTTTGAGAAGCTTCAACTATAGACCAAAGCTGACGCATAATCGTAGGAGTCATTAGACCTCTATTTAAATTATTAGCTTAGTTTTTTCCAGATTACACAATTTTGATATTAGCTGATGAAATAAATGTACAAGTTGAGATAACTATTATTAAAGGCTTAATAAACAGATGTATATCTTTATAAAGATTAAGAATTGGCAATTATCATTAATAAAGTTCACAAAAGTTCATTTAACTACAAAAATATCAAATCATAATTATCATTAGAGAATTAATATCAAAACGTTGCTTCTGATCATTATTTCTCCCAGCGTTTTTCTACTAATGAGTGCAATGGTTAAGTCTGACAACAGCTTGAACAACCTTGAGGAAATTTGCTCAACTCCAGAGCTAATTGAAATCAGTGCGATCGCTGCTTATTGCTACAATAGTCAATATGGCAAACTTCTACCCGATGCTTTTTACATTCATATTTTGGAACTGCATACCCTGGATATCCAACTTCAGCAATATGAAAGTCTAGCTCGCAGCGTCGCACCTCAAACCGAAAAAGCCACATTAGTCAAATTTAGCACTAATAAACTCAAAATATCCTACTTATTTTATCCTGATTTTGATACAGACCCTCACCCCGCTTTACATTCTAGTATTCAAGTCGATGTAGAAAATCTTACTTTTAGTTATAGAGATTATACAGATACAGAAAATCCGCCTATTCTCCATCGGAAGGAAACCTTTGTTACCCCTGAATATCCGAATTACCAAGAATTTGCAGCCTTAACTCGCGCTCAGGAAGCTTTAGGTTTACTCAACAATACTAGAGGTATTGGTACTAGGTTGGGTTGGGAAGAGAAGTTAAAAAGATATGGAGTAGAAATACAGGAACATACCTTAATTAAAAAACAAACTCATATTAATGCAGAAAATTTAATACCCAAGATAGAAAGACACAAAGCCGCAATTATTCGTCATGATTTTTCTCGTCCTGTGCGTTTAGCTTTAGATGCAGGTTTATTTAGTTCAGAAACCACCTTTTTTGATTATGGTTGTGGACATGGTGGTGATATGAAGCGCATAGCCGATCAAGGTTATTCTAGTAATGGTTGGGACCCTTATTATTTACCAGATGCTCCCCGCATAGCTGCGGATGTTGTGAATATTGGTTTTGTGATCAATGTTATTGAAGACCAAGGTGAACGTCGAGAAGCTTTAATAAAAGCTTGGGAACTGACGCAAAGAGTTCTGTTGGTATCTGCTCAGGTTTTAATATCGGACGCTCAAAAAGGCGTTATGGCCTATGGTGATGGTATAATTACCAGGCGTAACACATTTCAAAAATATTATGAACAAGAGGAATTAAAAGTTTACATTGATCAAGTTTTGGGAGTTGATGCTATTCCCATCGCTTTAGGGGTTTGCTTTGTTTTTCGAGATCCTGCGGAAACCGAATTATTTCGCGCTTCTCGTTATCGTTCTCGCGCTACTACTCCTAAAGTGAGAGCTTGTATTCAAAAGTTTGAAGAACATCGAGAACTGTTAGCACCCTTGATGGCTTTTATGACAGAACGGGGTAGAATACCAGGTAAGGGTGAATTACTTCAAGAAGAGGAAATTTGTCAACATTTTAGTAGTTTAAGACGTGCTTTTCAAGTGATTATTAAAGCGACAGACTCAGAAGAATGGGAAGCGATCGCAGATAAACGTCGTCAAGACCTGCTAGTTTATTTAGCATTAACTAAATTTAGTCATCGTCCTAGATTATCACAACTACCACCAGCAGTCCAAGAAGATATTTTAGGATTATATAGTAGTTATAAACAAGCTTGTCTGGATGCGGATCAAATGTTACGCAGTGTGGGAAATACAGAATTAATTATCAAACGTTGTCAAGAAAGTAAAATAGGCAAAAAATTACCTAATTCTCTTTGGGTTCATATTTCCGCATTACAAGCACTTGATCCTTTATTACGATTATATGAAGGTTGTGCTAGTCGCACTATTGGTAGGTTAGAAGAAGCAAATGTGATTAAATTTCATCTGAAAACACCAAAGATTTCTTATTTGTTTTATCCTGACTTTGATACTGAACCCCATCCTACATTATATAGATCAATGACGATTGATTTACGGGATTTACAAGTAACTTATAAAGAATATGATATTGATGATGATCCACCAATACTGCATCAACTAGAAAATTTAGTAACTTCTGACTATCCATTATATGATAAATTGGTGAAATTAACTATTCAAGAAGAAGACAGAGAACTGTTAGAAAATTGGCAAAGCATTAGTAATCTTTCTGGTTGGAAAAAATGTTTAAAGGAACATTTTACCATTATTAAAGGATATAAATTATATTGGTGTAAGGATGCTGATCCTTATAAGTTGAAACTGTTCAAATCTGCTCTTAATAATCGTAAAAAAGAGCGACAAAAAACAATAGAATTGTTAGAAAATACTTCTGCTGTTGTAACAGATGGTGATGAGAATTAGCGTTAAAACTTTGGCTAGGATGAATTGAACTATATGCGGCGAGACTCAATTTTTTATTATTTATTTCAAAAATATCCAACACTACTGTTTGAATTATTGGACAATGCACCAGCGAATGCGGCTAATTATCGCTTCGATTCGGTAGCAGTGAAAGAGCCAAAATTTGAAATTGACGGGGTGTTTTTACCACCAGAAACAGAATTACCAGGGGTAGTTTATTTTTGTGAAGTGCAATTTCAAAAAGATGAGCGACTTTATGAGCGTTTGTTTGGGGAGTTATTTTTATATTTTTATCGAATCAGAAACTACTGATGAGCAGTAAAAATAGGGAGTTGAAAATTTTGTCTTTATATCCGTTTTAGGTGCTGAAAGAGGATATGAAGATGCTCCCGTGTTCAAAGCCAAACGAGCAGGTAGAAAGATATCTGCAAAGTAGTGGCTTAGATTACACTATTTTACGCCCATCTGGATTAGCATCAAACCTGCTACTACTAGCGGAACGGTTTCGAGAAACTGGTTTTTATTTACTCATCGGTGATTCAAAAAATCGCACATCTATTGTAAGTACCGATGATTTAGAAAGGATTTATAACTTTCAATTGGAAACTTTAGAAACATTTTTGCGCCGTTATTTAGCAATTTAACCTTGATAATAGGTAATTGGTAATTGGTGGTTGTAAAATCCATTGCCAATTACCTGTTACCCATTACCCATTACCAATCTAATTATGAAATATTCTCTATTTGCAAATGCTGTTCAAGCACGTCAAACCAAAGAAAGATTTGCTAAACCAGAAGAACAATTATCTTATGAATTAGGTAAAGCCGTACAGGAATTACCAGCACTTTATACAAGATTACTAGCCGGAACAATTAGCGTTATTATATTTGGCGCAATTTCCTGGGCGCATTTTTCAGAAATTGATGAAGTAGCGACAGCAGCAGGAGAATTAATTGCTTCTAGTCAAGTTAGACCGGTGACATCTTTAGGTAATGGATCTATTTTAGCAGTGAAAGTCAAAGAAGGCGATCGCGTAACTAAAGATCAAGTTTTAATTGAACGTGATCCCAATTTACAACAAACTGATGTGAACCGCTTGGCTAAAGCTAGTAAATTAATCGAAGAAGATTTACAACGTTTACAAGCTGAACGAACTGGGGGAAAAACTGCGGGAACGAAATTACAAGATGAGTTATTAAATTCGCGTTTGTTAGACTATCAAGCCAAACAAGCAGCAGCTGAAGCTGAAGCACAACGTCAACTGGCAATTATCAATCAAGCCAAAATACGTTCAACTCGCTTACAAGAAAATTTAGCCAGTGCGAAAATCAGTGTTATTAATGCTCAAACTAACTTAGTTAATGCCGAAAATATCCGTCTTAAAGTTGAAAATAGTTTAAGTATTGCTCAAAAAAGAGAAGAAAATCTTCGCAGTTTATTAAATCCTGGTGCAGTTCCCAGAGTTGATTATTTAGAAGCGCAAGAAAGGTTAAATCGTGCCAATACTGATATTATTAGAGGTTCTGATGAAGTAACTAACGCCAAAAATAGATTTACACAAGCTCAAGATAAAGTGACATCTTTAGAAAAAGATATTGCTGCTCAAAAACAAGAAATTAAACAAGCAGAACAAGCTTATCAAACTGCACAAAATCAAGGTTTACGTTTAGCTTCTGAAAGACAAAGTGAAATTTTAACGCAGATAAATAGACGCAAAGAAGAATTAACCAATGTTGCGGGACAGTTAGAACAAGCGAAAAAGCAGAAAGACGGAGAAACTATTAAAGCACCTGTAGCGGGAACAATTTACAAAATCAAAGCTACTAAAGGACCTGTTCAATCCGGTGAAGAATTATTATCAATTGTCCCAGAAGGGGAAGAGATGCTGTTAGAGGTCAAGGTTCTTAACCGAGATATAGGATTTATCCGTCAGAATATGAAAGCAAAAGTCAAATTAGCAACTTTCCCTTTTCAAGAATTTGGTGTTGTTGATGGTGAAGTTTTACAAATTAGTCCGAATGCGGTTGTTGATGAAAAATTAGGGTTGGTTTTTCCGACGCGAATTAAGTTAAGTAAGCATTCAATAAATGTGCGAGGACAAGATGTAGAATTTACGCCGGGGATGGCTGCAAATGCTGAGATTGTGACTAGGAAAAAGTCAGTTTTGACGTTTATTGTTGAGCCAATTACCCGCAGATTTAGTGAGGCTTTTTCTGTGAGGTAATAGATTTATAAATCCCAATTGATAGATCCCCGACTTCTTGAAGAAGTCGGGGATCTGGGTATTCTCTATTAAGATTTATTTTCTAAAGATTCTAACCGCACCTTAATTAAATCTATTTGCAGATAAACATAATCTCTGAGAACTGAAATTTTGCCTATTTGAGAATCTAAATTGTGGCGTTCTTCCTGCATTTTTTCTAACATTGACTTTAAATTATTCAGTTGTTCCTCAATCCTTGATATTTCGGGGTTATTATTTGTTGCTGTTGGCTGAGTACCTATAAATTCAATAATTCCTTGTTCTGTAACTTGCCAATTGTCTGATTTATCTATCATTGCTACTTGAGCAGGTTTAATCAGAATAAAACTATCAGATTTTAAATCATTATAATTGCGACATTCAAATAAACTAGATATTGTTTCATAGGTATACTCATTGAGTATATATTTATATTTAGGCACTAAATATTTACTATTAATAATCCAATAATTTCCACGTTTTTTATATTCTAGTGTTGGTAATAATTGTAATCCATTCCACCGATTAAACTGACTCTCCTCGGTTTCAATAACTTCTCTCTTATCTGAAAAATCAAATTTGAGATTATAATTTTGCACTATTTGTAATAGTTCTATCTGTTCTGTGAGTAAATCTATATCTTGTAAATTATTAGCATCTCTAATTATTGGTATATTTTTGATTTGTGATTGTAAAGCCTGATTTTCTTGTTCAAACTTTTGTAATTCCAATTTTACCTCATTTAATTGTTTATTTATTTTAAGTATTTCTACATTAGTATTTGCTTGATTATCTTGGATTTCTGATAAGTTTAATTGTGATTTTAAAGTTGAGTTTTCCTGCTGTAAATTTTCTAAATGTAATTTTACATCATTTAATTGATTATTTATTTTCTCAATTTCTAAATTATAATTAACTTGCTTTTCCTGTACGTCATCTAAATGTGATCTAAATGAAACACCAGAAACATGATTAGTAAATTCTAAAATTCCTTTTTCTAATAACTTCCATTCCTTACCATTAGGTAAACTGGATACTCTAGCAGGTTTAATTAATAAAAAATGAGTATCTACTGTGGGAGTAATACCACGAAAATCAAATAATTTTTCTACTGTTTTTAGTTTATGAATATGCAATTTAATGTTAATACTAGGTAAGAGAAAGATATTATTTTGATTAGATACAATTATCCAATATTTACCATTCTCATCTTTTTCTAATAAAACAGGTGGATTTTGGTTATCTTCCCGATAACTTTTAGCTGTTAATTCAGCAATGATTGAATTTTTTAATAAAACTTTGGGGACGTTATTATAAACTTCTATTAATTCTAGTTCAGATATATTTAGAGGGGTGATTTTTTCAGTGGTAAAAGCACCAGTAACTATAACTGATCCATTTTGGACTCTTTCAGTAAGTGTGGATAGGTATTGTTCTATATTAGTGATTCTCGGTGCAAAGTTCTGTTCAATAATTTGCTGTAATCGTTTAATTCTACGAATTAAATCTTCTTGAAAATTGGATGTCATTGATTATCTATCTCCTGACTTACTTAAAACTCTAAGCAGTGCTTTTAATTCTACAATAAAAGGTGGTTCTTGTTGGATATCTTCAACATCACCTCTCTGAGAATTTAAAAAGTTTCTTAATTCCCCTTCTGTAGCTCTCCATAATTTTTGATTATATTCATACTCTGGTTTATTAAAGTTATAACCTTCTATTGGTTTAATATATGCCATTCTTAAATTATCTAAACTAGCATGGAAAGTATCAAAAAATAGATATAATTGAGTTAAATTATTAATCTCAGATTTATCAATAGCATTTACATTTATATCTAATTCTTGTAATTTTTGATCTTGCAAAACTAAACCACAAGCAACTTCATCTTGGGGGTTTTGACTCATGCGTGTAATTTCTTCTGTGTCAGGAAAACCAGAACTTATACTCATTATCCGACTGAGTAAATAATTAATTTCTGAGTTTTTATCAAATTCTCCACCTTCTGACAACCAATTTAAAAGACGTGAACCAATTCCACCAATATAAACAGGAGTAATTTCTTTAAGAGTGTATTTACCCTCTTGGTGTAAAACAGCAAGAATTTTACCAATAGAAAAATGCAACCCAGATAAACCAATAGACATTAATGTTATCAGTTTTTGAAATTCAGGATGATTGATAAATAACTCTCTTTTTCTTGATAACCAGTTTGCAGACTCTAAACGTAACCAAACATCCAACTTGTCATAAAAAGCAGATTCTGGTAATTTTATCCAGTTGTTAGGTTCAATATCAAATATTGTCAAAATCTGAGGGTTAGTTTTTATTATCTGAGATAATAAGTCTATTTTACCAAAATTTAGGGAACATTGATAAATAAGTTGATTATCTTGCCAAATAGATATATTACAATCTACATTACCGATATCAATACAAGTGGTATTTACTAAATCATAATCTTCATATTCAGTAAAATATTGAGCAAATGCTAAACTTTGTGAGCGAAAATATTGACCATCATTAATGTTTGGACAAAGATGTTTAACACCTGCTTTAGATTGTAATTCTTCTGTTATATCTTGCCACATTTGAGCATATTTATATTTATCTTCACGGGAAAAGTTAGGAGGATAGGAAATACACCATTGAATTGTTTTAACTTGGTTTTTAACAGCATTTGCAGTCAGGTATAATGTCAGATTTTTAATAAATAACCGAATATATCTAATATTTTCAGTTGACCATTGTAAATCTTTTTTAAACCAACTTTCTTGTTGTGAACGTTGAAAATTAGGAACATACAAACGACCATCAAAAATGGGACGCTCTTGATTGATGTCTGCACTTCCTCTAGTTGTTAGTGCAGTATACAAGGGAAATGGTTTATCTATAGGAAGAAAACTTTCAGGAATAAAGAACTCAAATAAAGCGGAGAAACGAGTATCTATAGAATCATCAGTTATTTGACGATGTAGGTTATCTAATTTAAAAGATTCAAAAATTTTATTATCTTTATTCACATAAACGCTAGTATAATCATTTCTAAAATCTATACCGATTTTCCAGCAATATGAAAGCTCTATTTTTTTTGGTGTTGGTAGTAAAATAATACCAATTGTATTTTCTTGATTGTTTTTACATTCAATAAATTTAGGAAAATTATTGAATTGAACTATTTGGAATGCTCCTTGATCTTCTTTAAACTGGTGAATTTCTTCTATATTAGGAAAACAAACCTGAAAAGTGTCTTCCCCATATTCAGCATCATAATAAAAACCGTAATATTCTGTCCATCCCTCTGCTTGAAAATTTGGCCATACCTCTAAAACTGGGACTTCAGGAATAAGATTTTCTGCTTGAAGTGTATAATCTTTAAACAAAGGTATTTCACTATTTGGTAAATCTAAAATTAGCCTTACCTGTGATAAATCATCTTCATCAATCAATTCAAATTTAAGCTGTTTAGTTAATTCTTCTGAAGTAAAATAATCTAGGAGAATTGGGTTAAGAGGTAAAATAGGAGTAATGTAGCGATTCTTAAATGCTAAATATTGCGTACCTTTAGGAAGTAAGGCACCTGGTAAAATACCCTCTTGGTCAATAAATACAAGTTTAGGTAAAAATAAATCTTGCGCTTGTATTCCAAGTTCCTTGAGTTTATTTAACAGATGTTCTGTTTTAATATTTAAATCTTGCCAGTAATTATTCATAATAAAGCTATTCAAATTCAATAATTCCCCGTTCAGTTAGTTGCCAAGTTTTTGTATTATCTATTATCACCACTTTTTGTATCTGTTCCGAAAGAATGGGGTGAAAAGATGTTAGATAAATTCCGCTATTTTCAAGCTTGTATGTGTCAACAAATCAGTTATGTTCATTGGATGGAACATATTATGAAATGTTGACATTTTTACCCTTGATAATACTAGATAATACTACTATATAATACTACTATACTTAAATATGTAAAGTTTTGTAACGATATTCAACATTTCTGTATTTGCCCGTGTAGCGCCAGAACAGAAATTAAGGATTGTGGAAGCACTACAATCTAAAGGTGAAATAGTCGCCATGACAGGGGATGGTGTGAATGATGCACCAGCGTTGAAACAAGCGGATATTGGCATTGCTATGGGTGGGGCGGGTACGGAAGTTGCCAAAGAAGCCGCTGATATGATTTTGACAGATGATAACTTTGCATCTATCGAAGCTGCGGTGGAGGAAGGAAGAACAGTTTACAGTAATTTGTTGAAAGCGATCGCCTTTATTCTTCCCGTCAATGGTGGTGAATCTATGACGATTTTAATTAGCGTTTTATTAGCCAGAGATTTACCAATTCTATCTTTACAAGTTCTCTGGTTAAATATGGTGAATTCCATTGCTATGACAGTTCCTTTGGCTTTTGAACCCAAGTCTGATCAAGTAATGCAGCAACCACATCGTAACCCCAATGAAAAATTACTTTCTCCTAATTTAGTTAAACGTATTGTCCTCATTTCTATCTTTAACTGGATTTTAATTTTCGGTGTCTTTGAGTGGATAAAACAAACAACTGGAAATATTGCTGTTGCCCGCACAATGGCAATTCAAGCTTTAGTGGTAGGCAGAATTTTTTACTTGTTAAGTATTACCCAATTAGGCGTTGCTATTGTTGATAAAATTCGCGGAATTAATCGAGAAATCGGCGATCAAACGGCAATGTATGTAGAAATTGCCAGCACTATTATTTTGCAGATATTATTAATCAGGATTTAGGTGATAACCAAGCCTAAATACTTAAATAGTAGGGTGAGATACACCCAACCTAAAAGCCTGTGGACTAGACAGTACCGACACTTCTAGGCTGAAGCATGAAGAAAAAGCCGACTGTTGTTAGCATTAGTTAGCTTTTTTTGTATCGGAAAAATCTTTCTCCTCTGCAACCTGACTCCTGTACGGGCGAATGGCCATTCGCCCCTACTCCTGAAATCCTGTAAATTGTAAATCTCAATACATTAGTAAAACATATAACTGATATAACGAATACTAATTTTAATTATCTTTACAAAAATCAACTTATATTTTAATCTTGTATACAGATAGGCAAAATAACCTATCAACATCATAAGAAAATAAAGCACTCATAAAATGACCACAACCATTCAACAGCGTTCAACCGCTAACGTCTGGGATCGCTTCTGCGAATGGATCACCAGCACCGAAAACCGTATTTACATCGGTTGGTTCGGCGTA
>NZ_JAYGHA010000051.1:0-25751 GCF_034931405.1 Anabaena sp. UHCC 0451
AATTACCCGCAGCGTCATAACTTCAAAGTCAAGATTAATCCTATTTGGATAATAGGAATAATTACCTTGATTGCTGGTTTAACTGCTATTGATAGCTTCCGTTTTAATAGCAGCATCCAGAAACCGGAACATAGATATTTTAGTGACCCTAACAACTATCTGGAGTTGAAACCATGAAACAGTTACCACCTGCCAAAGTTCCCAAGCTTAGAAACCACATCCTACCCAAAGGTAAGCTACTCACCCAAGTTTTAGGAAAAAAGTTTGGTGTCACACTCAGCGATTTTGATAAAGCTATGGGTGGAGACATAGCAGCAGCCCAAAAAATAGGAGAACTTGCTAGACAAGGTAGGTTATCGCAAGAATTAGCTCCTAAACTTGCACAGGCTTATCTAGAAATTATCAACGGTTCAGAAGCTTATAACAAGGCAACTGCTGACATATTATTACAGGCTGGGAAGTCAGCGATCGCCATTGACAAAGCTGGTTCACAAGTCATGTTAGGACAGCAAAAGTATATCCACTCCAGACAAGAATTAGCACAGGAATTTGTAATTGGGAAGAACTCAGAAAATAGTCGTCATGCTTATCAGATGAACTACACCCAAATTAAGGCTTATGTTGATGTTCACTTGACCGAAGTTGATAGACAAACTGCAATTTTAGAACAGTCAAACAGACCGGAAATAAAACAAGTCGCTGCTGATGAAGCTTACCAAACTAAAACCATGAATGAAGCATTAAGCAAGGGTGAAACAGCCCGTTATGACTTGATTCCTGAAAAGAACTATAGAACAGGAATCATGGGGAAAATAGCAGAAATTAGATCCGCTTTAGGATTTTAAACCGTAATTAAAATACCCCTACCAACTGCTAATTGATAGGGGTAATCAGGTCAAACTATTACTTAATCCTATGCTAACACAATCTACACCACCGGATCTAGATTCTATTCTTAATGAAGATGACGACGGACAGCTACCGGGGGAAACTATCAGATATTTGACTTATGTTGAAAATAAACTCTATGCAGATATTCAAGCGAGAAAACGTATAGATTCAGGTTTATTATTTTTGGCTTGTCAAATATCATCCTGTAGCCTTAGTTGGTTACTTTTTAACCTACAGGTCACATTAACCATTATTCAAGTTTCTAGCGCGGTTGTATCGCTGTTACCTGGATTAATTGACGTAGGAGACAGTTTTAGTTTTTCAATCAGTTCTGATTCATGGGAATTTAACTTAGGTCAAAAACCACTGATAGGAATAGTTAAATTAGCCATTGGTGGTGCTGTAAGTTTCTCAGGTACGAGTAAAATCACATCTGAAATTATCCAAACTAAACAAGCTATTGCACAAACTTACCAAGAAATTAGAAGTAGTGAGGGGTTAAGTTTTCAATTACCAGATATGGGTATGAGTTTGTTAATAGCATTGTCTGGAGTTGTACTTTTAGGGATAGTTAAAAAGTTTTCAACTACCAATAATAATCAGGAGAATAATATCAATGATTAGGTTCATCAAGTCACTTATTAAATTATTTATCAGTGGTTTATTGACCGCAATAACTATTAATTATTTAGCTACTGGATTTGTAGACATTGTACACAATATTAATTCAGTCTTGATATGGGTTCATAAGTCTGGTTTAGGTGTGTACCTTTATAAACTTTTTGGAGGTAGATAATGCAAGAAATACAGGAATTTAACCAACAATTAGTTAAGCAACGACGTAGTTCTAGTATCCTTGTAAGTATTTTACTAGCATCAGGTTTCATTGCATCAGTTCCGATGTTCTCAGATAGCATTAAACATGAGGAAACCTTGTACTGTAATGTTAAAAGCAGTTGCCGTCCATCCAAAATCAAGAGAGGAATATCATTTTTAGTTGACAGAGAACGCAGAAACCAACTATTTGATAATAATATTAATGTTGTCAAGATTCTGCCACCTGAAGATGATAAAGCAGTATCTTATGGACTAGCTGCTAGTTTGTTCCTGTTATCTGCTTATGGTGTGAGTAAAGCATTAACAGATAGTCAGGAAAAATCAATACATTCTCAGTTTAAGTTGCTTAAAATCAAAGCACTGGAGACGGATATCATAGAACAAAATCACATTGATCTATTCTCATTTTCAAAGCAAAATCAAAGCGAGATTACTAAACAAGTCATAGCACGTCAAACAGCAGAAACTATACAGCAGCTAAAGTCAGAAGGTGAGGTACAACTTGACCACCTTGAGGGACAATTACAGGGTCAATTATCCCTCAAGGGTCATCAGTTGCAATTGTCGGAACTTGACAAGGAAACTGCTAAGAATAATCTGGAGACTTTGGAGACTAACAGGAAGATTGACAAGTTAAATAAACCTACTCAAGATGCTAAACAACCTACACCCAATGAAGAATTAAAGAATAGTTTGGTTGAAGTTTTGAAGGGTCATGAGGACGGCTGGTTATGGACTGTGATTAAAGCAGCTAAACCGCTTTGGATAATTGGAGAACAGGGAACAGGGAAAACTAATACATCTATAGCGATCGCACTAATCAGGAAATACTGCTTAAATATCCCAGTTTATCGGATAGCTGATAGACATTTAAACGGTGCTAATAGCAAGGTTTGGAAGTTACTAGATGCACAGCTAAAAGCTGATAATGATTCAGCCATTATTGAAACTTTACAGGATACCTACGAACGACGTTTAGAACGGATAGGACAAGATTTAGATGATAAACAAGCTGAACAGTTCCTACTTGATGAATTTACTCACCTGAAGGATATTGATAAAGAAACTGTACAACGGTTTATCAAATCTACATTTAGCGATACCAGAAAAGCCAAAGAACGGTTTATAGGTGTTACCCACTTGGGGACTAATGAAGCCTTTGGAGAAGGTACAGCAGCAATGAGAGAAGCTGGCAGTATATTGATTGAAAAGTTTTCAGCAGATGGGGATAAGCCATTATCTAGGGTAGTTATTAAACACGGTTTAGTTGATGCAGATGGTAATAAATTGAAGGACGTTGAGTATACATTACCTAAATGGTTTGAAGCTAATAAAATCTATCAGCATTTTAACGGCAAGCCAATTAATTTTGATGAGTAAAACATTACCCATTGCTACATAATAGGAAATATCCCATTAACTTATTAGCTAATGGGATTTGTTGTAAATCGTGAGTTATTTTACCATGATTGAATATAGTTACTGGGGTGGAGATAACGAACCAACAGAAAACCTAAAAACTACAAAACAACTAGCAGAATTAGGTTTAAAAGGTATTAAACCAGCAGGTTATATAGAAACCAGAAAATATACAATTAAACTCTATGATATTAATGATAACAACTCGGTAAAACCTAAAAAACAACCCACTCCTAAACAACTAGAAGCACTTAAAAAAGCACGAATTGAAAGCAGAAAAAAGGCATGGATTAAACGTTATGGATGGATTGATCAGTACAGGGTAGATGCCGTAAAACGGTCTAGAGAGTTGTTAGCAACTCCTGATAGTTGGGTTATTCTGGATATAGAAACAACCGGACTTTACAACTGTGAAGTTATAGAGATAGCAGTTATAGATGGACACAAAAATATATTACTAAATACAAGGGTAAAACCTACAATTCCCATTGAATATGAAGCATATCAAGTACACGGAATTAGTGATAATGACTTGATTTATGCCCCTTCATTTAATGTGATTTATCCACAGTTGAAAGCAGCAATTAAAGATAAATTAGTTCTCATTTACAATGAAGATTTTGATAGGAACGCTATAGCACATTGCTGTAAAATTCGTTCCCTGCCACTATTGCAATATCAAACATCGTGCATGATGCACCTGTACGCTGGTTGGTATGGGTGCTATTCAGAATATTGGAATGATTTTCAATGGCAAAAATTACCCGGTGGCAATCATACAGCCTTGGGCGATTGTTTGGCAGTTTATGGGATTTTAGAAAAAATGGCTAATGATTCAGATCAGCCAAAATACCCAGACTTTGAGGATGCACCAAAAGCAGATGATCAGGATGTAGATGATATTCCGTTTTAAACCGTGCTTAATTTAATTGTAGAATCAAAATTAAACCACCTATCCGTAATTGGTAGGTGGTATTTTATTATTTAATTTTCACTTTGATATATTGCCTATAAATTTTACTATCACCCCTATTTTTGTACGGTGTAGATGATTCTAAAATCTCAATCTTACCACTGCTTTGGAGTTCATTTAAAAGCTGTTCCCAGTGCTGCAAATCTTCCAATGTTCCGCTTATTCTTATATCGTTCATAGTGCCTATTTCACCCCAATGATTTTAAAACCTTTACTCTCACCACCTGACAACATAAAACCTGCACTTCTTAATATTGCGGCCGTCTTTCTAATTGTGCTGCCCTTGCTGTCAATTTCCTGTTTAATCAAAGATTCTAATTCCCCTTTGTTGTCAGCTAAATTGCTCTTGCAAACTGCACCCAAAAACTGAGAAGTCAAGATGTTATGAGTTTGGGGGATAAGTCCCAGTAAAATTAAAATCTTTTCTTGTTTTTCTGACACTACCAAAATAGATCCGTCGTGCAGCATGATTGTGGGTTTGTCTTCCCCCGTCGTCATTGGTAATAGATCATTGGTGCTTATAGAGTCAATGAGATCGCTATCTTCTCCAGTTTCTTCTCCTGGTAATTGGTAATTATTGGGGGCTGAAGACGGGTCATTAATTGGTGATTTGGGACTAGGAACAGCAGCCGGGGGATTTGATTGTAATTCCTGTACCTGCTTTTTTAATTCCTGTAGCTCCCCTAGCAGTCCGTTAAATTGTCCCATTGCTGCTTCGTAGGAAGTAGAGATCGCATCCTTAATATCCCCATCTGCCAATGATTCAGCTATCAGATTTTTAATAGTGTCTACATTGTCAACAATAGTCAACTTCTCTAATTTTTCCTGTACAGCAGTTTCTATCAATTCCTTAATCTGATTAGTGTCTACTGTGTTTACAAACTGTAGACTAGACTTTTTTGCATCTACACCCAAGGCATTTAATAGAAGTCTTTTAGCGGTCAAATTTAAGCTTTTTTCCCCATCTTCCTGATGTTGCCGTAACAGTTCCAATTCGTCATCTGTTAGGCGAAATGAGATAGGAGCATTATTAGTAGTGGTCATAGTGTCTACAGTGTTTACTGTTAGGTCTACATAATGAGTATAGCTACTTTGTTTACAGTTGTCTACATTCTGTCAACACTCATAAGTAAACTAAATGTAGACACTGTAGACAAGATAAGTAACTTTAATGTTTACTCTGTAGACATTTTGTAGACAAGTTGTTATATTGAATATGTAGACAGCAGTAAACAAGCTGTAAACAAAACAAAAGACGACCGCCACTCCTGAGAAAAGTACAGCGATCGTCTTTTGATTCAATTCGATGATGGAATCTAACAATATGATAACACCAGAAACATCAGCAGCCGCAGCCCAACTCGCAGCCCATTATCGGATTATGGGAGGATGGGATAATAGTCAAGCTATTGCTGAAGCAATCGAGAATAACGACGCTACCGAGTTACTACTGCTCACCAAAGATTTATCCCCACAGGCATTACAGATAATAGATCGTCTTTTGCAAGCCGTCGTCAATGTCCGCAACTATCGCCACTTGGGCAAATAGGAGTAGGAAGTCATGACACACACAGAACGCAACCGGATCAAGCAACTGTTAAAAAATACCTTTTGGCAGTTTGAAGATGAATCAGATTGTGATATCACGCCCAAACTGGTTAGACAGTTTGCACAGTCCCAACTACACCCTGATGTAATTGAAGCAACTGCTATTAATTTAAGTGGTAGAGGATTCTGGACTAGGGTAGAGAAACTTTGCAACTTGACCCTACACGCTAGGCACTGGATTAATCTTACCAAGTAACGCTTAAACTTAATACCCACTACATCATATTTCATGTAGTGGGATTATTTTTACTCTATACGTTTAAACATATTAATAATAACTCTGTACTAAAATCCTGTGTTTTGTAACCTATAATAGCTTTAAAGCTATACATAGTAATAATTCTAGCAATTTTCTTGACACAATAGTTAAAACTATTGTATAACTAGAATATAGAAAAGCATTACCAGCTAAGAGTTATAGGACTTTAAGGTTATGAAATTAATCGGATATGTTAGAGTAAGTTCAGAAGGTCAAGCTGATAACACTTCATTGGAAGATCAAGAACTAAAAATACAAGCTTACTGTACTGCGCTTAATCATGAATTAGTAGGACTATATAAAGATGTACAAAGCGGTGGTAAGTCAGATAATCGTAAAGGATTACAAACCGCTATAGCTGATATGTTAGATGGTAAAGCAGACGGGTTAATAGTTTTGAAACTGGATAGACTAGGAAGACGTGCTTCTGATGTATTGACCTTGATTGACAAGGAACTACAACCAAATAACAAAGCATTAATCGTAATTGACATGAACATGGATACTAGCACCCCTACAGGTAAGTTAGTGTTGACGATGTTGGCAGGTGTAGCTGAATTTGAGAAAAGCCAAATTAACGAACGTACCAAAAACGGCAAAAAAGCACGGGCTAAAACTTCCGACTATGCTAACGGCGGACAGCCTAAGTTTGGACACAAAGCTGACAACAAAAACTTAGTAGTAGATGACAAGGAACAGCAGATTATAGATGTTATCCGTCGTCACCATAAATCTGGTAAAAGTCAACGTCAAATAGCTGAATATTTAAACAAGCAAGGCATTTTGAGCAAGCAGGGTAAGCAGTGGAGTAGCACTACTGTAGGGAGGATTTTAGATAGACTCTACCCAAAAGCAGCTTAATTAATGTTAAAATACAGGGGTAATTTTACCCCTATTAATACTATGAAACTTCAGGATTATTTAGATAAAATTAATTCCCATATTTGGGAGAATGAATCATTAAAATC
The DNA here is from genome assembly GCF_034931405.1 of Anabaena sp. UHCC 0451. Lineage (NCBI taxonomy): Bacteria > Bacillati > Cyanobacteriota > Cyanophyceae > Nostocales > Nostocaceae > Anabaena > Anabaena sp. UHCC 0451. Next base: position 6,956 of record NZ_JAYGHA010000051.1, read on the forward strand.
TTCCCTGATTTTGGCAACTTATGTTAATTATGCCTTGATTGAATATGGGGAAAATGTAGGAATTGCAATCAATATTGACTTAAAATCAATCATTGATTCAGTGATTGAGAGCGATAGCGAAGCGCTGCTGTAAGCAGTTCGCTGACCAAGGCATCAAAAAAACTAAACCAATAAATTATTAATTATTCAGTTGCAAGGGGATTAGACATAGGCAGTCCAAATAACGCTATAGCGGTGATGGAAGCTAAAACCAATAAATTATCTAATAAATTATTATTAATTTGTATCTAAATGTAAGCTGTAGATCACAGGGGTCTATAGTGGCTTATGAAAATCAACAGGCACGGACGCGCCAAAGTGCTGACACAGCAGGAAATCCAGTTAATTTTTAGTCAAGGTTTAGATAACGACCGTGACCGGATGCTGTTTGGTGTGTGTTTATTTAGTGCCTGTAGGATTAGAGAATGTGTAACCCTGCTAACTGGGGACGTTTACACACCTAAAGGTGAAGTTAGACCGCTATTTGTGATCAGAAAATCAAACACCAAAGGAAAACTGGCCACCCGTTCCATCCCAGTAATTGAAGACTTACGGCGGTTACTTGCTGAACATTACCGACTAGCAGGTTATGATTACCTGTTCCCTGGTAGGAGCAATGGACATATAAGCCACGATTCAGCAGCAAGGATTTTAAGGAAAGCTTGTGAGCAAGTAGGAATTACTGGAGTTAGTACCCACAGCTTCAGACGGACAGCCTTAACCCAGATGAGTAACGCTGGCATACCGTTAAGGGTAATACAGGAATTGTCAGGACACCGGAACTTAGAACAGTTGCAAAGGTATCTAGAAGTGAGTGATGAACAGGTGTTAGGGGCTGTTTCTGCCTTATCAATGCTGTCACCTGTGGGTGATGTCGTCAAACGCTCATTTAACGACTTCTCAACACCGGAAAATGCACGGATTGAATTAAAACAAGACTAGACGTATAATTATTGTTCAATTAATATAATTAAAAAATCCACACTACCTCTCTTTACCTAAATGTCACACTCTAACGCTGTACCTATTATTGAAAATTTACTTGATAAAATTGCTTATGATTTAGTTGATCGAGATGAAAAAATAACAGGATTAATCGCTCAGACTAATTGTGATAGTTGGGCTAAAGACGATAGCGAGAATTTAACAGCTTGGTTTCAGGGGAGAGGAAAAATAGAATTTTCTGTTACGCTTCTTTTAAGCGGAGACCAAGATGACGAAAGGCCTTTTTGTGGTTCAGAAATTTCAGTGAAATTGAAAGGTAAAGCTTCAACATCTAATAATGATAATGATTGGAGAATTACAGAATATGAAATATTAAACGCTGACTGTACAGATTTTTAAAGATACAAATATTAATCTGCACCTAATTACAAAAAGCTCGTTCATACTTTTTACTTCAAGAGTATATCAGGTAATTCAAACCAAAGTTTTACTAACCAACCACCCCATCTGATTACCCAGCTTACCCGCTTTGGTGAAAGTAAAACTACCCCATACAAAGGTCATTTCATCCCTACCTACCCTTGGGGTAACACCAATCAATTCTTTAACCTTGCTTGTACTCAGTATCCACTGATGAGTAACAGCTTTTTCTAGTTCCTCATATTCTGCTAAATGCGATCGCTGATTGCCGATATACCCCATCATTTTTTCAACCAAACCAGCCATAACGGTAATAGCGGTAAGGTTTTCAGCGTTGTCTAGTTGGTTGTCCAGTATGTCTAGTTGATTGTCCAGTTTTTCCAGTGGGGTAATTTCTACTTCAGGGTAAATAGGGAAATTGGCGATCGCTCCCCCGTCCCTAATATGCTTGTCGAGTTTGTCCAGTAGCTCTAACTGCTGTGGGGATATTTTACCCCGTGTCACTGGTTTTATGTCCAGTCCGTTGATTCTGTCATATACGGCTTGCCGTGACTCTAAACCGTATCTTCCTTGTAGAGTAGCGATTTTGATTAGTTCTGTGTCTTGACTGTCCATCTTGGTTTGTCCAGTTTCATACTTGACAATTTTACTTTGTCCAGTGACTCGGTGGACAAGTAAATTATACCCCTGCAAAAGTTTATTTATTTACTTCCTGATTATCCCTTCTCACAAATTGTTGAAAATCTTCTATGGTTGGTTCTTCTAATTGATACTTTTCAGTAGTGTAATCGCCATAACCTACTTCAAATTGTTGAATAAAGCGTAACATTCCTACAACTCCCAAGGATTCAATTAATGCTTTATATCCTTGTTGTCTAATTTCCGTTAGTTTCATCTGTTTCCTCCTGTAAAATGTTCATTAACCAAACAACGGGGTTTTCTACTTTAATGGTAATCAAATCTGGATACTTTTTAGCTTTTCTTAATAATCTGTCATCGGTGGTTAAAAATATATCCAGATTATAGGTTTGACTAAAAGCTATGTGTAAAGCATCATAAAGTTTAAATCCTAGTTTAACTAAGTCTGAGGCTAATGATTCTATTGTGTCATTTGTATGCAGATAATTAGTAGCAATGGATAGGATAGCTTCTAGTTGTTCTTTTTTGAAGGGGTCTGAATTTTTGGCTATTTCAAATTGCAGTGCATCGCTGTTTACTAATGTCCATTTTTTTTGCTCGCATTGTTCTAAAATGGAGAGCATAGCTTCTGCTTCTAATTTAACTCTAGACTGTTGTAAGTCATCTAAGGAACGACATAAACAACAAATATCAGCATAAATTAAGTAGTTTTTACTCATCGTTTTCCACTTTCTTCAATTATCTGAATCTCTTCTTCTGTTAATCCATATAATTTATACACTATCTCATCTATTTCTCTTTCTAATTCTCTGGTATCTGCTTTCGGGTTTTGGCGTTTGATTTCTAGGATTTTATCAACAAGTTTGATGATGAGTTGTTGTTGAGATTGTGAACCTAGTTTGATAGGAATTTCAGAAAGAGGTCTTATATATAATTCAAGCATTTGCCCTTTCCGTTTCCCTTTACTGTACAACCAATAATAACAAAGCTTTGAATTTAAAACTCCTAGCAAATATTTTAATGAATATTGGGGGTTTCTTTGTAGTATGAAGTAACAATCGGCACTTGCATACCAAGGTACTTCATTATAAGCGAAAGTATTAAGCAAACTTCTTTGAGGAGCAATAATTTTTGCAGATTCAAAGACTTCGGGAGAGCGAGGATATGAGATGCAAAAATAATCACCTTGACGAAAAGCAGCAGCATTCATAACATAAGAGATTTCCAATTTTCCTGATACAAACTGCTCATAATCTTCAATTGTTACTAATCCTGTCCCCGAACGAGTTTTTCTATTAATCAATATTATCTTAAACTGATCTAGATGCTGTTTTATATTAGGTATGTTATTATAGCAATTTTTACTATAGTAATAGATTAAGTATTGTTCAGGTTCATTATTTGTTATAAATCTATGAACGTTAGAGTTTTTAAACCAAGGTTTGATAAGCTCTTTTTCCTCATTATTTAAAATTGTTTCTAAAGCCTGTTTCTCCTCCTTCGATAACACATAAATTCCTCTACCTAGTTCCATTTGTAAGTTGAAATTTTGAATATGCTTTTTGGAAAGTTTATCTGCCCCTGTATGAAGTCCTTCTACAATGTCATACAAATTACCTAAAGAAAAACTATTAGATAGTAATTTTTCAAAAAGCGAATCATTTATAGATGTAGCAGTTTTGGTAACTTTAGTGACAATATATTTAGTGGTTTTATCATATAGGTTTAAATTTTTTATTTCATCGTAAATTGTATTTTGATTTTGTCTTGAAAAAATTTCTCTTAGTGTATTACTAGAAGCTACTCCAGCTTCATTAACAAAAGCTGTTTTGGCTACAATTTCAGGATTGTAAGGCTTTTGTGATATCGTTATTATATTGTGTTGTCCTAAAGCTGACTCAAAGATTTTTAATTCATGGAAATTTATCAAAGATAAAATACTTGAACGCTGTTTAATATCATCTCTCAATATATCTGCATAAGTAGCTGTCAGATAATAGTTAGTTGTTATATATGCAAAAATACCATGATCTTTTAATATGTCTAGAGATAAATGAATGAAAAAATAAAAGTAATCCATCCGTCTTTGATGAAATATTTTACCCAATGGAGATTGTTTAACCAGTCTAAACGCTTGATTATTTTTCTTTTGTCCTATGTAGGGAGGATTACCAATACAAATATCAAAAGCATCAACTCCAAACATCCAACTAGGGTCAAAGAAATCAGAACAGGCATTCAAATCATAAGGATTCCATCTTGCCAAAGTATCAGCAGTAGCAGTTTCTAACCCCGTTGCCTTCAATAACTGACTAATTTCTTGCCGTAAAATGTTATCTTTCTCTCGACATTTTTTCTTGGTTTTTGGTGTCCTGGCTTTAAAATGTTGTTGACGGACTTGCTTTAATTCTTCCTCTTTTTGTATCACTTCTGGACTTCTTAAACTTAACTGAGTTTCTAAGCCAATTAAAGAATTAGCAGCAACAAATTTAGTCTCAAGATTAGGTAAGGGTAAAATTCCCCGATTAGCTTTATTATTATTCACCCTTTGGTCAACAATTAAGGAGATAAAAAAGCGTAACTTAGAAATTTGTACCGCTATCGGTTGAATATCTACCCCAAAAATAGAATTTTCAATCAAGAATAACTTCCGGGCATAGTCCATCTCATTATTCTCAAATTCATCTTCTATTTCTGCTAACCTTTCCTGTAACTTCTGTATCGCTTCTTCCCTTGCTTGTTCATAACTAATCTGTTTCGCTACCTGAATATCCTTTAACACAGGTGCTATGGTTTTTTCTTTCTGTTGCTGTTTCCATTTACTATTATTGAGGTCAAGTTTGCCTAAAATAAACACCAATTTCTGTAAAATTCCCATCGGGAACGCACCCGAACCACAAGCAATATCAATAATTTTTAAGTTATCAATGGCATTAATTAAACAGTCAACTTCATCATCATTAAATTGATGGGAGTCATCACTATAAGATAACAAACCTCTTAACTGACTCTCTAATTCCTGTTCTCTTCCCTGAAAATGACTATTTTCTAACTTAGTTTGTAAACTTAATTGACCCGTTTTATACTCATTACCAAATAAATTAGTCTGATTTGACCCCACTTCTACATAACTTGACTCTTGACTTAACAAAGCATTCTGGAGATAAGCAATTAATGACTCATCTACCATATAATTAACAATCTCTCTAGGAGTATAAAAAGACCCCGTTTGTTTCCTAGCTGTGGCTTCCGTTTCTGGGTTATATTCTGCTAATAAATTCTCAAATACTTTACCTAACAATTCCGGGTCTAATGCTATTTCTTCCTCAATGGGAGTATTTTCATCAATGGTAAATTTATAACGATTAAATATATTAATTAATCCCTGGACTTCATACTTTTTATTTTTAGTTCCATAGGCTTTGTTTAAATCAACCTTTGTTGCTTCTCCAAAAAAGAGAATATTAGGAACACTTAAAACATTATCTTCTCTATCAGAAAAACCATCAATTCTAATTTTTGTTTTCTCTTTTCCTGTGGAAGAAGGTGGAGAATCATCATCTTTATCTCTATCTAAACATTCAAATAATCCCCCGTTCAAAAAAGGGATATTACTACATAACCCTAAAAACTCATCAGCATTAGTAAAATAATCTTGGTAACGATAAACATTAGTTATCCCATAATGTCCATCTCTCCCACCCTTTTGCTGATTTTTACCCCTAAACTTACCCCTAAACTTACCCCTAAACTTACCCCTAAACTTACCCCTAAACTTGCGGTTATCAGGCTTTTCATCGGTGTTCATTTCTGTATTTAGGGTGGCAAAAAAGAGATTCTGTAAGATGGCTTTATAATAGGTACTTTCCTCTGCTTCTAAAGGGTTCAGGAAATTTTCTAGCTGGTTTTCATCAAATAAAGCATCAGGAACTAACCCTTTTTCTTTTAAGAACCAAACAAAAATCAACCGCGTAATTAATCTAATCACGCTGGTAGCATTACGGAGAGATTCATCTGCTTCTCCTCCATCTGGAAATGTGACGGTTTGAGTTGCCCAAAAGTACCAATTAGATACTTCCTGAAAGAATTTATTATTGAGTTCCGAGGTGTTGAGAACTTTTTGCCAAGCTGTATGTAGTTGGTCAAAATTCTGGACATCTGGGAGAGAGGTTAAAGATAAATCTGCTAATATTTCAATATGCGCCCGATGGGGAGAGTTAATATTAATATCTTTAATTAAGGTAATCTTTTCTAAGACATCTTTATCTCTATCTAATTTGTTAGGGCGACGATTAATTATTGATAAGGTAACATAATTCCCATACCGAAATAACACCATAATGGGAATATCTGACTGACGGTTAATTTCACGGGTAATTGTTGCCAGTTGACTACGAGAATAAGCAGGTTTTTGTAAGGTTAAACCAAGAAATATATAAGATTTTAAATAATCTGTGTCAAAGGAAGGCTTAAATAATGTTCCCTGTCCATTTTGGGTAATCTCATCTTCCGTCACCTGAAATAAACAATTAACCGACTCCCACTCCTCTAATAACCCCTTATCTTCCCGAAAATTCTCCCATGCAAATGCTTCTAGCACCTCATTAGGGGTTTGGTTATCTAACGGGACTTCCCGTTGAGTTGAGTAACCCAAGGTTTCAAACAGATGCTTAATACCATCAGAGGTGGAAACTTGACTAAAGTTTTTTAATGCTTGTTCAATAGCAGATTTAAGGGTTTGTTGCGTCATCTTCAATAATTAACCAGGTTATCAATTCAAAGTCTGTGGTTTTCGTCACTTGTTGTTGTTTGAGAGGAGTAATACCCCCTTTCCCTGACTTAAAAAGATTTCTAGTGACACGGTTAGTAAATGTACGGGTGATAGAATCAACTGCTTTATCTAGTAGTTCCGTTTCTGTACTCATACTAGATCCATTACTGGTACGCTGGTTAAATAACTGACACAAATCTTTATATGGTTGGGTTTTACCCGTACATAAGAGACGATACATCTCTAAAATTTGTTTAGGTTGGGCAAAGGTATAGCGAACATTGCCATCATCCCTGACATAGACCAAAAAATAAGGTTGTAGGGGGTTAACTTGTTCATTTCCTGATGTATTCCCCATCTGTTGTAGACAGAAAATAATCCCAGGTTTGATAACATCATACTCCTTCTGGGTAGGGGTAGGGACAATTCCATATAATCCTAATGGGGCATTTTCTAACAGTTCCCTATTTTTTTGCAAGTAATTTAATAAATCTATCCGAAAATCATCTAAACTAAATTCTGTTAAAGAAATGCTGTCATTAAAATCTTCAATGTCTAATACTTCATCTTTTAACCGTAGTAACTGTTCATCTCGATAACTCATTTCTTCGGTGAGTAAGTCTTGTAATTCATCTACATTTAAAAGATTATCTTCCCCGGTTGCTGTAATATCAACTAAGGCCATTCTCGCCTCAACTCGATTTTTGAGATTAATATATTTATTTAAGTCATCCGTTGGCCAAAAATTAACTAATTGCACTGTATGATTCAGACTACCAATTCTATCAATGCGTCCAAACCGTTGAATAATTCTCACAGGATTCCAATGAATATCATAATTAACTAAATAATCACAATCCTGTAAGTTTTGACCTTCAGAAATACAGTCAGTAGCAATTAATAGATTAATTTCTCCCTCTTGGGGCATTGATTTTATCTTATCTCGTTGCTTGGCAAGAGGAGAAAAGTTCATTAAAATTTCCTCAAAGCGGGAACTGCCAAAGGTAGTTTTATTACCCCCATTACCCCCAGTTACTAAAGCCATATTCATATTTAATTCTGTTGTTACCCACGCTTCTAAATTATCATATAAATATTTAGCTGTATCCGCAAAAGCTGTAAAGATGATGACTTTTTTATTTTCCTTACCTTGTTTATTTAGAGTGGGATTAGTAACTTTATCCTCAATAATTCTTTTTAAATCTGCTAACTTGGCATCCCTAGCAGAATTTATATTTTGCGCTTTAGTATATAAATTATTCAGTTGTGTTCTATCCCTGGCTAAATCAACTAACCATGTGGCAATATCTAAATGTTTTAATTGATATTTTAGTTCTCTACCGACTTCAAAGGCTGCTTGTAATTCTTCATCATCAGCATCTTCTATTTCATAATCTTCACTTTTGAAAATTTCTGTTTGATACTGGTTAAATTTTGTAATTTTTGACTCTAACTGTTTAATTTTCTCAATGGTTCTCTCTAGGGTGATTCTAAAGGAATAAACGGAACTTTCTAAACGTTTGAGAAAATTAACTTTCATCATGCCAATTAAGTAATTTTCTCGATTACTTTGAGTAAAGTTATTTTGGATAACTTTCCCTTCATACAAATCTTGGTATTGTTCTAGAACATAATTGGAGGGATTAAACAAGGATAATTGATAGTCAGAAATTTGCTCATTAATATCATCATAATCTAAGAAGTTATCTTCTAAATCAATATGAGAAAACAAAGAAATAGGTTTCAGTCTCTCTGGGAAACCTCCTAATTTTTCAATTGTTTCTTGATAATACTTTTGAATATGTTTACGAGAACGAGCAATTGTTAACGCATCTAATAATGTAAAAAAGCTAGAATTTAAGTTTTCTAATAACTCATTACTCAGGTGTTGCTTTTTCTTTGACCATAAAGTAAATTCTTTTTGGGCAGTGGTTAAAGTTTGTTTGATACTATCAATACCCAATGTTTGACTAAAAGCATTATCTTCAGCTTTAACAATAAAATTAATCTGATTTCTTAAATCTTTTAAGTCTGTATTCACAGGGGTTGCTGATAGTAACAAGACTTTAGTAGGAATCCCATCTTGAATAACATCTTCCATTAAACGTTCATAGCGACTTTTTTTAATCAATTTTCCATCTTCATCTTGTTTACCTTTGGTATTATTGCGAAAGTTATGAGATTCATCAATCACTACTAAATCATAATTCTTCAAATTTAAGGTTTCCAAATTAATATCCCCTGAATATCCGATATATCTACTCAAATCTGTATGAGACAAGACTGTATAGTTAAATCTGTCTTCCACTAAAATATTTAATTCACTATTATTAGCGGCATGGTAAATTATCCAATTACTTCTTAATTTTTTAGGACATAATACTAAGACTTTATAATTCAATAGCTCAAAATATTTAATAATGGCTAAAGCTTCAAAGGTTTTTCCTAAACCCACACTATCAGCGATAATACAGCCATTATATTCCATGATTTTATTAATCGCACCTTTGACCCCATCTTTCTGAAAATCAAATAATAAGTTCCAAATCTTTGTATCAGTTAAGTGACGTTGTTTAGTTAGTAAATCATTGGCTGCTTGTTGGTCTAAGAATCGTTTAAATAAATGAAACAGTGTTTTATAATAAATAAACTCAGGGGCATTATCCTGATAAAGTTGATTGAGATAAGTAATTACTTCATTCTTGACATCTTGTACCAGGGTTTGATTATTCCATAACTCTGCGAACCATAACTGTAAATCTTGTCTGTCCCTTTCACCATCAACGATTAAATTTAACTCAATATTACTATTGGCCTTAGCTAATCCTAATCCCTTTAAGGTAAAATTTGAGCTACCTAAAATGGCAGTTTTCACCCCATTATTATCAATGTGGTACATTTTGCCATGCAGTAAGTTAATTTGTTTAATCGAGCGAATATTGACCTTTTTCTGTATCCATTCTTGGCATTCCCTAGCTAATTTACTCTGTTTGAGGCGATTGCTTAGTTGAATACCAGTATCTTCAATTTTAAAAGCTTTTTGGTCAGTATTAGTGCCGATGGCTTGAATAAATCGAGGTTCTCCAAACAGGAAATCTAAGTTATCAATAGACGATAATTCTTGTTTTAAAGCTTCAAAGGCATAAATCGTAAAATAAGCAGAGACAATAGATAAATTAGAGCCTGGTTCAATCTTATCTTTAAGAAAATCTCCAACTGTACCCCGGTCATGATTGTCTCGAATACCAGATTGAAACACAGAAAGCTGATGATCTGACATAGTGGTTGAGAAAAAATTGCTTTTCTCTTAGTGTTCCCTGATTTAACCTTTAACTTTCAATGAAAATGTAAATGAGAATAAATACTCAGCATGATAGCTCCTGAAAACGTATACACAAAACATGGCTTGCGTCTCACCACGAATCAGCTTCAGCACCTAATCAGGTATGATTAATAACAGCATTACTTAATATTATTCAAATCGTTGCCTAGCAAGGGTTTCAAGGTTATACAGATGGGATTAAAAGGAAAATAATCTGTTGCCTACACTTGCCTACGTTTGCCTACGTTTGCCCATAATTGGACAACATTGGACACACATTTTTCACCCAAATTTACTTTTTAGTTAGTTTGTACTATCTAAAAACCTGTAACTTGCCTACGTTTGCCTACACTTGCCTATAATTGGACATAATTTTCTAAATAAGCAATTATACTTATTAAGTTGTATCTTGAAAACTACTTTTGTAGTGTATGGCGATATCGCTGTACTGCTACTGAACAAGCAAGCTACACAGTCTCATAGAAAATGCAGGTGTAGACCATCACCCTTGGGCATTGGCACTCTCTAACAATTGCAACGTTGCAATACTAGGTTTTACTAGGGACGATTTTGTATAGTTCGTTTGCTTTAATCAAAGTCAAAATTTTTGAGAAAATTTTTCAAACTCAACCCACGCATTAAATCAATCATCTCCTGACTGCGTAACCCATGCTTAAGAGCATTCATTTTTGACTTTTCCTTTCCCTCTGGAGTTTTTGCCCCGGTGCTGTGTTCCCAAGGTTTCCATTTCTGGATCTGCTGTCGTTGACGTTCTCTCGCTTCTAAACTCCACCGGGGCATCGTTCCCTTCCTCCAATCGTTGTTTAAGTTGTTCCTGTTCTACTTGTAGCTGGTTTAGCTGTTGATTTACGTAAGTTTTAATGAATTGACTGGGTTTTTTGGGGTTTTTCAGTTCGTGCAGCAACGCGATACATTTACGCATTTCAGCTTGACACTTGAGGCTTAATTCTGCGAATTCGTTAGGAATATGAGGTAATGCTGTCAGCACTTCCCCAGAATCGTACCCAGCTAAAGCCTTATTCATGAAATGGGTTGATAGGGAGTTGAGCATAGCTATCTGACTGTGAAGGATAACTTCAATGCTGCTAAAGTCCCCATCCTTGGTTTTTTGGGCTTGTTCCAACACTGAATCAGCGATCGCTTTTATGCTTGAGGCATCCAGTTGACTTTTACCAACTTTAGCCATGACTTGAGCTTGAGCAAATCCTGGTGTAGCAAAGTGTTGTAAATGAGATTTATCCTCGCTGACATTGACACCTGAGTTTTTTAGTTTGGTGACTGAATCACGTTTTTGCTTTTCTGCCATAAGTTTTTCAAGCGAATCTTTTAATCCCATAAATGTTTAAAGTTTGATACTTACTGTAATTGTAAGGTTGCATACATGGTTGACTAATATTCCAATTGGCTATGTTATGGGGATATTTCCTGAGCAGCAACGTTTTTGCAGATGGTATATCCCCCCTTAGAAGTTGGATGAACTGGTAATCAAAGGTCATAATCACACCTTCCCTAACAACCAATCATCAGATTTTCCCCCCGCAATTACAGCAGTTCTATCCTCTTTTTTTCGATTTTTATAGCTGACTGTGCAGGTGAGAATATAGCCCTGCTCGTACTCAATGCTTATGATTGTGGCCTTAACTTTCCAGTCATTAGACTCATGTTCCATTGTTGGGTAACAGTTAATGCGATCGCCAATTTGGTATTTTTGACCTTCATTTGTTGACCTTTGTTGACCTTTGTTGACCTTTTCAAAAAAATCTTGATTAGCCGCAAAACCTTGACCATCAAAGGTTTCAGAGTTTTGATAATTTTCAAATGTTGACTTTGTTGACCTTTTTGTATCATGGTCAACACCTTGCTGTGTATGGTTTTGAGGCACATTTTGATCGTCATTTGTTGACCGACCCCAAAATATAGAATTATCTGGAGTCAGATCAAGAGTCAGTTCTGGAGTCGGATCAGCATGGTCAACGAGGGGTGATTGAAAAAATTTTGGGGTCGGGTCAACAAAATCAATATTTTGACCATTTTCTATTGCCTTTAACCCTTGCTGTATATGGTTTTCAGCTTTTTGATCATTGGTCAACAAAAGGTCAACAAAGTCAACATTTTGATTTTTTTCAAAGTCCTGAAAACCTTGCTGTGTATTGGTTTGAGGTGTGTTTAATTTTTTTTCCAAAAGGTCAACATTTTGCTGATTTTGGTCAACAAAGTCAACAGAATAGTAAGTTTTTTCCTCCATTCCTAAAACGCCCCAGTTAACCATCTGGTCGCACATCTTCTTAATTTCAGCAGTGGTTAAGCTTCTTAATCCCTTCACCCCTGCTTTTATTTCTCTAACGGACTTCTTGCACGCTTTTCTATCTAAGTAGTCCTTGATTTTCAGGTAGTCCCCCTCGATTTTTTGTTCAGGGGTAAACAATGCTCTTAGTAGCAGATGTTGGTCAAGGTAAAATTTAACCAGTTTTCCAGCACTTGCTACACATTGCCGATCAATCATCTGCTCCGGGTTTAAGTTCCCAGCTAAAACCGAGTTTGTCAAATGAATCCATAGAATGAAACGACATAAATAACCCTGAATCTTGGGGTATATTGTGTTCCATCCTGCATCGTCAGTTTCATTATTTAGTCGTCTCAATCGGCTGATCAATTCTTGACAAAGTTTTTTTGCTGCAATGGATAGAAAATATTGCTTTTCCGGTAGTTGGGAACATCCTATATATAAATCTTTCAAGGATGTTGAGATGCGAGCGCTTAACCCGCTATCCCCTGCAAACAAATCTAATTCCTTAAACGGAACTGTAACCAGGGAAGGCAACCACCGAGAAAATTCACCTTTATGGTCATCAAATCCTTGCTTTTGAAGAATTGATCTTAATGTTTCTATTTGAGTGTTTCCGGTCTTATTAAATGCAGACTTAGCAACATAAGCAGAATTATCCGAGTTGACTAAATCACGCCTTAATGATCCTCCGTCAAACTCGGATAGTTCCAGTTCTAGATCATCCCCTTGACCATTACGGAACTTATTCCTGCCAGAAATAAACCCGCTCCATTCGTCCCTAAGCTGTAGCAATCCCCTCGGATTTTCACAGTGTAATTTTATCTTGGCCTCTTGAGATAATGCCCCAATGATATAGCGTTTAAGGCTTGGTTTATCGGGTTCTCTGTTGTTTTCCGGGTCTTTTTTAAATGCTACTAATTCCTCTTTATATTGTTCTAATTCCTTTTGGTACTTCTCTCTTTCAATGTTTTCCAATTCCTCCAATGGCTTCACAATTAAACGTTGGGTAGGTGATTTCAGATCCCCCGACTTACCCAATATTAAAGTTTGAAAGATACAAGGCTGCGTATAGCTCTCAGAGGTGTTAATGACAATTGTTGACGATGTACCAATTACTGACCCAACTGCGGGTAACAAAGTGGAAAATAGGTGTTCAAAAGCAGTCGGCATACTATCAGCTTGTTCATGGAGCATAGCTGCTAGATGTCCTCCGTCACCATATAAAAAATCAAAACCATGTAACCTACTTTTTTTGGCATCAAAAAGCTTGGGTATTTGAATTTTTTCAAGGTCTTTTTTATCCTGTTCCTGTTCCTTATCTGCTTTGATTAGGTTGTATAAATCTCTCAGTTCCCTGATTGGTTTGTTAGCAGTTCCAGCTAAATCATGCAGTTCTAATTCTGTTTCAACCTTGCTTAAGTCCTTATCAATTATGTCTGCTATTTTGGCTTTTAATTCCTTAGCAGATAGTTTAGTTAAGGTAGGGTGAGGAATTACGTTATTTTGTTTTGGTGATTGTTGCGATCGCTCTTTAACCCCTTGATTTTTCTGCCACGCCTTAACACAATTTTCTATTGCATCATCCGTCAAGGTAGCAGTGGGGTTATCATTGCTTGCTGACTTCCAAATAATATCAGCTTCCCTAGTATCCAATGGGGGGGAACAGTGGGAGCAATAGTCATCAAATAATTGACGTGGATCTCCTTCATATCTATGGCCAAGATGTTGCAATCGGTTAGCAGTTCCTATTAGGTTTCTCGCTAATTTTGCTCCTGAATCATTCCTGCTACCTTCACCACTGCCATGATCTATTAAATCTCTATCAGTTTTAGACAAACACTGATGCAAGGGAATATCTGAGGTTAAGTAATTGGTAATTGGTAATTGGTAATTGCTGACTGCTGACTTTTCAGGAATGATCCGCCGTAGTTCCTCTAGTGTGTATTTTTTGTCAGATTTACGGATAATTTGGGCAACTCCGACAGCTTCACCTGATTTGTTGACATAAAGGCTACCAGCCAATCTCATCACCCTTGACGGGTTTTTGATACTTCTGTCAGCATTGGAAAAATCTAATAAATCAGATTGCAATTTTGTCCATATTGGTACATCAACCGGTTCGGATAGAACCCAGTAAGAATGAACTGATTTCCCCCCCGTGTCCACTTGTAACGTTGGTTCAGGAAGTTCTAGCGATCGCCACAAATCAGCCTGAACGGACTTATCAATATTGTCATGTTCATAAAAAATGACCCGTCCTGCTGTTATATCGTTGTCAGAGTGTCCACCGGGGTTCACAACTACATAAGCATTAAACCCCTGACTTTGTAGCTGTTCCATCTGTTTAAACTCAAGTCCATCTGCTTTTGTGGCCTTGCTGGTAGATGGATTGATATATCTAATGCAAACTTGATTACCCCTGCTATATCCCAAAGTCTCCAGATGGAGAGTAGCTGAGGTCCAATCTATTTGGAGGTTGTTTTGAACGAATTGTGCAACCATTTTAAGCAACCTCCAAAGTTTGTATATTTTGAATAATGAACAGGGCAAAATCGCCGGAAATGCCTGATTTTTCTAGCATTTCCAGACTTTCAGTTAATTGACGATCGCTCACCAATGATTGAAGATAGTTAAATCTTTCTTGCTGACTCATGCCCCAAACCCCTTATTTTTCAAGAGTTTGGAACATATCAAAAAAATTTGATTGAATGTACTACGATGTGGTAATGTAGTAGTATATAAATTCTCTAAGATAAATTCCATCAATTTATCTAAGATAAATTCCAATTTGTGATCTAAGATGAGATCACACGATGCACATGACATACGCATTTTTTTTATTGATGTATCCAGTTGTCTTTTCCGCCAAGTCCAGACAACTGGTTGTACTATGAAAACACTAAAACTCCCAGACCTGCTTATTATGCTGCGGTTTGGGAGTTTTGCTGTAGATAGTTATGTATGAACTTACGTATCAATTGGTACGTAGTTGTGCCATTAGCTTGTGCAAGTTCCCTGAATTTTTTCTCATCAGTTGGGGTTAACCGAGTTCTTACTAGAATTTTAGGTTTTTCTGTCATACTTATTTCCTGTAAAGTGATCCTATGATAACAAAATAATCATGGTTGCGATCACTTGTTTTAAAAAAAAGTACATTTTTACTAAAGATTTTTGTTTTCCACAATTTCCACAGCAAGCATCAAGATGTCATGGAGTAAATCTGGAGTAAATCTGGGGTAAATCTGTCTGACATACACCAGAATGTAAACGAAGGTGTGCAATCTGTTTACCAACTACTTGAAAGCACTTGTCAAGCACTTTATTCTAATATTCTTTGTATAGCAAAAAACGGCTGTAGATATTGCCATATAAAGAAAGTAGATATTCAAAATAGGGCAATTGTATGACAATTGGCACTAATAAATTTATTCAATTTGTACATACAGAATGAGAATAGCAGGTATACCCGCTATTCGGGACTTAGTGGGATTAGACGGGACTAGCTGGGATGACAAATGGAGTCCCCCAAAATTACGACAAATGATTTGACTATTCAAATCATTTGTCGCAAAACACGTTACTTTATCACAAAAAGTCCTAATTAGAAAGATTGACTTTTTTGTCAATATAGTTTGAACGTTGAGATAGTCAGTTTGTTTGACTTTAGATCCAATGATTTACGGGAGTACATGAAACATTATTGTCAAACAATAGGATTTTTCTACTAGCGAAACCAACTAATTATGTAAAATTTTTCATGTTTCGTTCATATCTTCACAAACAATGACAATGGTAATACCTTGCATTCCCAGACGGTTGATCACTCAAAATCTTAAATAGCAAGGCTTTTGGCGAAATTTGGCACAGTCTAATAATTTATTATTTTCCTGCTACCTGTTTTCAATAAATTATTGAGTTGACAAAAATTCAAAAAATCAATATACATTTTTTTGGGGTAGTTTAAGCGATCGCCCCTAAACCCCTATGTATACCCCCTCTCAGGATACATTCTGAGTAGGGTGATATTTTTTTGCTGGGGTAGGGAGCGATTCCTACGGAGCGCTTCGCTATCGCAAAAAAAATAAATTATTTAAGCTACAGCTTTGACTGAAATAATCCCCTGACTACACCTTTGAACCAACAACCATCTTTTAGCTTCAGGTTCGAGGGCTGGCATGATACGGAAGTTTAAAACGTCTGCCCAAGTCTCTACTCCGTGACTATTAGCGAATGCTCTCTCAAGTTCTTTAAAGTGTAACCAGTTGCGATCGCTGATAGCACCAAACACCGGAATAAATGTACTTAGCGGTAGTAATGTAGCTGTTTCACTCATTGTCGTAATCCTCAAAAATACAAACTATCGGTAGAAGGTCATCTTCTGTATAGATAACTTCTATTAGCCGTTTACCTGTGTTTCTAGCAATTCGTTTGCAATGATCCTCAGTTGCGGCCATCTTCCAATCTCTAGGTTCTGTAACGGGGTCAAATTTTCCCTTAGAACGTTTGATGTCATCTGCCATGCTGATTTTTACTTAGTTCTTTATTCAGTTTTCAAGGTTCGGAGTTTGGGGTAGCGAACTGCTTGCAGCAGCGCTTCGCTATCGCTAACTTGCCTTTGGATTTTGCACTTTTGGATTTTGTGCTGTTGAATTGGGATTTTGCTGTTCTAGCCAATTGAGTATCAATTCTTCCATCACGCTATCCATAGTTCTATTTTGTAAGGCACAGGCAGATTTAAACCTTGCTCGCACTGTTTCAGTCACTCGACCTCTTACAAATACAGATTTTTCCATCTAAAAATATTGTTCATTAGTTTATTGGTTCATTTTATTGCTTATCCCCCTTTATAGTGAAAATAATTTTATGCACTTGTTCACTTTTGCTATTGTGAGTTATGATAGCACTATAACCTAAAAGTTGTAAATGCCCTACAACCTTGTAAATCCTGTGAGTAAAGGATAGTGAAGCATTTTTACAGCTAATCAGGTAATACAGCTAACGCAAAAATACCTATAGTGCGACTAAATGCACTCCTAACACCCTTGCTTATACGCTATATGCGTAATACAAAAACGTAGGATGTGTATTGCTTGCACTGCAATTTTGCAGATTACAGATAACGGATAACGCAACTATTAAAACTATGGAGAATGAACGGACTATCTATGAAACTGTGATGGGAAGTAGGGTTAATGATGTTCATTGGTGGCGAACCAAAAACACCATGATAACCGCAGAATTACCCCTAACAAAGTCAGGGTTTGAATTGTTTATCGCACTTCGTAAAACTTCACCCCGTTACTTCTCCCAGTACCACAAAATCAAAGGTCAAGTATCAAAAGTTGAATCAAGTATTGGTGAAGGTTGTACGGGGGAACAGTTCATAAACCTACTGGAAAAATTAGAGATTGTACCAAATAAAGGAACTATCAGCAGATGGTTTAAAAACGCCGGGGGATATAAAGCCAAGGCATTTTACGCCAAACAGGTTTTAATTCCCATCTGTGCAGTAGCACTTATCTATAAAGCAAAAGTCCAAGATTCTAAATTATCAAAGGTAGCGTAAATATCATGTTAACCACAGTTGCAAAACGTATTCAAACAAGCCTAAAACGTAAAGGGGTAATAGCTACGTCAGGAGACATTAAAGATTACCTCAGAGCTAATGTAGGGAATATTGAAAACATCACCAAAGAAGAGGAAAATAACGCTACTAAATACTTCCTATCTAACGCCACCAAATTAACAGTAGTTTGTGACAACGTACCCACAGAACAAACAGAAGTAGAGGAAACATTTAGCAGTGTAGGTGGTGAACTTGGAAACATTGACGGAAACATTGCAGAACCTACACAGATGGAACTGGAAACATTAACCAGTGAAGATGTAGACATAGTAAACAGTGTAGACAATGCTATCAATACAGCATCTATACAGGATATAGATAGCATTGATTTACACACAAATGAAGCTGCTTTAGATACTGAGAACCAAACAGCTTTAGCCACTGCCACCAAATCAGAATTAGTTGCTAACACTGCGGGGGAATTGGGGATAGTTCTTAACACTGGAGAAATAGAACTGATAGCCCAAAACGTCAATTACTCATCTGACGATTTACAGGAATCACTGGAAGAAATAAAGAGCGCGATTGTTGCTTTTGTCCGTCACAAGATAGCGTTAAACTCCCAAAAGATTGGTGAAACTTTGGAGGAAATAACCCAAGTAGCAACCGATGGTTTTAACCAAAACTCCCAACAATTAACCGACGGACTACAGAACATAAACAAACAGCTACAGCAGCAAAGAACCGACTTTAAAAGTAAAGTCAAAGCTACCCTCTCAGTATTCC
>NZ_JAYGHA010000052.1:0-20961 GCF_034931405.1 Anabaena sp. UHCC 0451
CCCAGTGTAGTTGGCATTATTCCCAGCAGCTTGTCGGAAAACTTTGACGTAATATGTTCCAGCGTCAACTAAGGAACTTACAACTTCATCAGCACTTCCAGTTTTAATACCTTGGGCAATATTACGACCTAATCCATCAACTAACCAAACATTGGCATTAGATGTGAGATTGCTAAGTTTAAGTTGGATATTGCCGGCTGTGGTGACATTGAAACGGTAAAAATCAAATAGGTCTGTATCACCTACAAAGTCTGAAACTGATTGAGGACTGGAAAATATTATCGCGCCTAAATCCTTAACTTGGTCTACTACTTCTAAGGTTAAGTTCTTACCTGTGGAAGTTGGGGCAAATGCCAAACTGCTACTAATATCTATGCCTTGAATGGTGTTAAAGCTCTTGGTTGTAGCAGAACCATAAGTTAAAACTGTGAATTTAGTCCCAATAGTGGGTGTAAAGCCTCCGGTTAAATTCAGTTTGAGGATTCCACCTATATCTGCTGCACCAGTAATGTTGAATTTATCAAAACTGGCAGCACTTCCTAATTCTAGGTTGAGTGTTCCTGTACCGCTTTGGCTATAGTCACCAGTGATGTTCAGTGTACCAATGGTATTACCTGGGTTAACTTGACCGCCACTATTGTTAACACTGCCTGTAATAGTTCCAATTCCTGCGAGGTTTCCACCTTGTAGGTTCATGGGAACAGAATAAAATGATATACCGCCGCCGTTAAGGATTGTCGTTCCGGCTGTCTGATTATATACTCCGCCAATTTCTATCAATCCTTTTTTGGCTTGGACTGTACCAGTGTTGTTAAAGATGCCACTAAAGTAGGAATAATAACCCGTTGTCCCGTTGGATTTGATGAAAGTACCAGCATTATTAAAGGTAGATAGAGCATCACTGGCATAAAAACCACTATCTCCTTGTAAGTCAATTGTGCCAGTGCTGGTATTATTCCAAATTGCACCGTTGTTAGCAGACAAATAGCTATTCGCTGTCCAGACTGTTGCACCTGCGGTTTCTAGGGTTGTTCCATCTAAGTATTGACCATTACTCAGGTTTAATGTGCCACTAACGGTCTTTTTGCCTGTACCGCTTAATGTGCCTCCACTCCAGTTGAGTTTGTTGGAAATTGTTAAAGCACCAGTGCCAGTAAGAGTTCCAGAGGTCAGATTTAAAACACCATTATTACTAACGGTACTTGCACCTTTGAGGGTTAAGGTATAGCCATTGATATCGAGGGTTTGGATGCCTGTAGTTGTACCGAGAGTTAAACCAGTCAGAGTTCTGTTGATATCTAAGAGAACGGTATAAGTACCACCAATAGTGATTTGGGCAATATCTGCGGATGATGGTACAGTACCGGGAGTCCAGTTACTGGCAAGATTCCAGTTGCCGTTGGCAGCATTTTTCCATGAAAGAGTAGCCATGTTGTGAAGTCTCCTAAATGATTAAACCAGTATATTTACGGTTGAGAGTTGGGTAAGATGTGGATGTATTGAGAACCTTTAGAAACAACTCAAATATTGTTATTTCTAGTGAGTTACTATGTGAGCAAGTTTGGGCAAATTGTCAATATTCTTACTAGACAAGCATCTTAGCAATTATTGTCTACTGGCTTACAAGTACCAATTAATGATAAGCTAATTACTTAATCTTGCTAATTTAGGCTTTACTAATTTTATACAGTTTTTTTTTGTAAAATCAATATTTATTTCAAGTTTAAACTATTGTATTTTTATACAAATTTATATATCTTTTTTAAAAAATAAAGGTAATATTTGTCACCATCAAATACCCTATATTTAAAACTTACACAACACTAGACTAAAATATACAAAATCGGAGTTATTAACTATGCTGTCAGTCAGAGATGCAGAAGCCACTATTTTAAATTCTATACAACCGCTGAATAACCAGCAGGATATAGAATTTGTTGATTTATTGATGGCAAATGGCCGCATTTTAGCCACTCCTGTTAACAGTTCTCTCGATTTTCCCCATTGGGATAATTCGGCAATGGATGGTTATGCTGTGCGTTATGCAGATGTGCAGCAAGCGAGGACTGATAAACCAATTATTTTGGAAGTTGTCGAAGAAATTCCCGCAGGATATCAACCTCAAGTTACTATTAAAGCAGGACAAGCGGCACGAATTTTTACAGGTGCAATGATGCCAGCAGGTGCGGATACTGTAGTCATGCAGGAAACAACTCACCGGGAAGAAAACCGTGTTTTTATCTTTACTGCACCTCAACCCCAGGAGTTTGTCAGACATCAGGGAGATTTTTGTCAAGCCGGTAGCGAAATTGTCCCGGCAGGTATTTCTTTAACTGCTGCGGAAATTGCGGTTTTAGCTGCTACACAACGTGAACAAGTTAGTGTTTTCCGCCTTCCCCGCGTAGCTATTCTTTCCTGTGGGAATGAGTTGGTCATGCCTGAACAGTTGCTGAAACCAGGACAAATTGTAGATTCTAATCAGTATGCTTTGGCGACTTTGATGCGGGAACTGGGGGCAGAAGTGTTACTGTTAGGAATTATTCAGGATGATCCTACTGCTTTAGAAGAAATTATAGGTTATGCGATCGCTAATGCTGATATAGTTATTTCTACTGGTGGTGTATCTGTTGGCGATTATGACTATATAGATAAGATATTACCATCTTTGGGTGGAAAAATTCATTTTCGTGCTGTACAGATGCGTCCGGGAAAACCTCTGACTTTTGCAACTTTCCCCAATTCATTATACTTTGGTTTACCAGGAAATCCGGTTTCTGCATTGGTGACTTGCTGGCGGTTTGTACAACCAACAATTAAAAAACTAGCTGGACTTTCTCAAGGTTGGCAACCGACATTTTTGAAAGTGCGATCGCAATCAGAATTACAATCTAATGGCAAGATGGAAACTTATATTCACGGTAAGTTAAATCTGGTAAATGGTGTTTATCAATTTCAGAAAGCTGAAGGTAATGATAGTTCTGGGAATTTAATTAATTTAACTCAAACTAATGCTTTGGCGATGTTACCTGTGGGTAAAACTTTGGTTTATTCTGGGGAGGAAGTTTTCGTTTTGCAATTATAAGGTAATAGGGAACAGGGAACAGGGAACAGGGAACAGAGTTTTTCACTTTTGACTTTATGACTTGATTTTTCCCAGTCCCCAGTCACCAGTCCCTAGTCCCTAAGCTACTACTTTTTCCTTCTCTGGAACATAAGGTTTTTCTGCACCTTGGGCTAAATAAGCGGCTAATTGACTTTCGATTTCATCACGGACAATTTGCCGATATTCCATAAAATGTTCGATGTGAGCGCAGGTAGAAACGTACTGTTCGATCACCTTGGGATTATGCTTGAGAATGCTAAAGAAGTGATGCCAGAATTTCCAGCGGGTTTCTCTTTTAAAACCTTGTCTCCAAATCACAATTAGCAATGCTTTGATAACTACCCATTCTGGTGTTTTCGCTGGTGCTTTCCATTGGGGAGAACCCAACATTAAAAAACAGCGATAGGTGCGATCTAAATAGGCTACAGGGTCATATAAAGCACAAAAAGCCTCCACATATTCCCTAGCCAGTTCTTCTAAAGGACGGGTAGGGATAAAGTTCATCAATGTAGTTTGATTGATGTTCCCGTCTTTATTTTCCCGCAGTCTGCCTTCTTTTGTGAGACGATGCCATAACGCCGTATTGGGTAGGGCTTGTAACATAGCGAAAGTAGTAGAAGGAATAGCTGCTAGTTCTGCAAATCTAACAATGCGATCGCCTGCACCTGCTTTTTCACCATCAAAACCTATAATAAACCCAGCCATTGGCCGCAGTCCAGTTCTAATGATTGTTTCTACAGATTCAGTTAAAGAACTGCGAGTATTTTGGAATTTCTTAGTTAGTTGTAAACTATCTTCATCTGGTGTTTCAATACCCAAAAATACGGCTTTAAAACCACAGTCAACCATCAATTCCATCATCTCTTGATCTTGCGCCAAATCAATCGAAGCTTCTGTATCAAAATTGAAAGGATATTGATGTTCAGCCATCCAGACTTTTAACTCTTTTAGCAACAATTTCACATTGCGTTTGTTGCCAATAAAGTTATCATCAACCATGAATACACCACGTCTCCAACCCAACTCATAGAGATAATCTAATTCTGCTAATAGTTGTGCTGGTGTTTTAGTTCTTGGTTTGCGTCCATATAATACAATGATGTCGCAAAATTCGCACTGGAAGGGACAACCCCGCGAAAACTGCACAGACATCATATCATAGGCATTAAATTCTAATAAATCAAAGCGGGGAATGGGTGTACTGGTAACATCAGGTTTTTCGGTAGCGCGGAAAACCCCTGATTTTTCACCTTTTTGTAAAGCTTCCACAAACATGGGTAAGGTGATTTCCCCTTCATCTAAAATCAGGTAATCTGCCCCTGCTGCTTCGACTTCATGGGGTGTAGATGTGGGGTATGGACCACCCAAAGCTACTAACTTACCCCGGCGTTTTGCTTCCCGAATTTGATCTAGTAAATCTTGTTTTTGGACAATCATAGCCGAGAAAATGACTATATCTGCCCATGCCCATTCTTCTTCTGTGGCAGCGCGGATGTTACGATCTACTAGCTTAAACTCCCACTCTTGGGGCAAAATTGCTGCAACTGTGACTAAACCCAATGGTGGTAATAGAACCTTTCTATCTACGAGTGCTAGGATTTTCTCATAGGACCAGAAGGTTTTGGGAAATATTGGATAAACTAGCAAGACACGCATAGTATCACCCCTCACGATTTATTTTGTGATCTAACTGTAACTAAAATTAAGACTGATTGACTTTTTTCTCAATTTACCTGTTGTATGTGAGAATGTCTGAATCAGGATGTCCAGGATTTAAAGATTTACAGGATGAAGACTGGGATTTCATCAATAATTACGTATCATCACCTGTAGAAGACTTAACTTGATAACTAACAACTTGGGTAAATATGATTTTTTATGGATATTGCAAGTTGGGAAAATACTATTCAAGAAATTATTACAGGTAAACTTCCCATGACTGCGGATATAGATTTGCGTCTTTGTCGCTATTTTAGACTTTCGGAAGGATATTTTTTAAGATTGCAAAATGCTTATGAAATTATGGAAGCAAAAAGAAGTTTAGGAGAAATTTTAAATCAAATTACTCCTTATTCTTCACTTGCAACATAGAACACATACTAGCTGCACTTTCTGTATCGCAGGTAAAAATATAAAAATGTTGATATATTCTTACTTACCAGACTCCAATTTAAAAACCCGCTTTCCTAAATCATTAACTTGTTGCTTTAATTCCACAACTAAAGTTGATAATCTATCAAACATTCTATCCCGTTCTGACTGTGATAAATTCCGTCTAGAAATTTGAAGCTTGGAGGGAGTTTGAGTAATTCTAGAGGATGGAATCTGGGGATTTTGACGCAGTAATAATTCTATTTGATTCAACCGCAACTCTACACGACGCAAATCAGATTCTAGGTTATTAACACGAAAATCTACTTGCTGTGAAGAAGCGGGATGAGATAAAATACCACTCCACAGAATTATCACTACAACCCCAGCAAACAATAATTTTTTAAACATTTTATTGATTGGTTCGCTACCAATTATTTATCAGGTTGTAAACTAGAAAATAACTGTTCCCAATTGATAGACTTAACATCATTCTCTCCCTGTTTTACTTCCAAAGTCATATTACGTGCTTTTGGTTGTTTGAGGGATTGAACGCAAAGTTCAGCAATATCATTACGGCTAACTTTACCTCTGATATTATCACCTTGCTCAAATATTAACTCTTTACCTCCTGCTTCTTCAGTT
This sequence comes from Anabaena sp. UHCC 0451, assembly GCF_034931405.1. Lineage (NCBI taxonomy): Bacteria > Bacillati > Cyanobacteriota > Cyanophyceae > Nostocales > Nostocaceae > Anabaena > Anabaena sp. UHCC 0451. Next base: position 5,840 of record NZ_JAYGHA010000052.1, read on the forward strand.
AAAGCACAAGGTCTAATAATTGTGTAAGGTATTTCACTGCTTCTTACACTATCTTCTCCTTTTAATTTCCAAGTTAAAATCCCTCCCAATTGGTCATTTAATCTTACTGCTGGGGGTTCTTCTTCTAAATTAATTCCTGGTCTTCCGGGACGAGTTACACCAGCAGAACTAACTAAAACAAATTGAGGTAAACCTTGACCACCATAGGCTTTTATTGATTCTAGTTCTAATGCAAAACCACCAGGATTAAATTTAGGATTTAAATCACCGTCATATTCAAATTTGCTCAACATTAATTGAAATGAACAAACTTTACTTTTATCTATTTCTGGAGAATCTTTCACAGTTTTTGCTCTAAAAACAGGTGTTAAATTAACAAAGGGAATATTAACATCTATCCATGAATTAGCTACAGTATCAAAAGAATAACTGTAACCAACTCCATCCCATGCTGTTTCAGTTCTTAAAAAGATTTTATAACGTTGTCCATCACCTTTAACTCGTAATCTCACCCCGGTAAAACCTGATAAATTAATTGCAGGTGTAAAATTCTTAGTTCTTACAGATGCAAAACCTCCCGAATTTGCAGTAGAAACATTACCAGCAAATAAAGCGGTTTTTTCTAAGATATGAAAATTGCTGGAACTGACACCACCCATAACCACATCATCTAACGCACCCCAGATATTTTTTAATTCTTCTGATGGTTGAGTAAAATCAAATATCGCTTTTTCACCTGTGTTTGATAAATATCTTCTTGCAGCTTCTACTAAGTTTTTCACACCTTTATATTCGACATTTTCTGGGGTATCACCCACAATTTCTGGTAGATAAAATTTCACACCTTGATTATATTTTGCCCTATCAGGTGTATCTCCTTCTACTGGTTGAACACGCACTGCTGTACAACAAACAACACCTTGAATATTACTCATAACCAAATCATTCAAAGTTGCGGGTTTGGTAATATCTCCCACTACTAAGTCAACATCATTACCAAGAGTTGACCGCGCTTTATCAATATCTCTGACTAAACAGCGGACTTTGTAACCCTGTGCTGATAGTCTTTGTACGACTCGTTTACCAACTCCACCAGTTGCACCCGCTACTAGAATTACACCCATTTGTATTCCCCCCTTTGGTTGATTTTCATTGTTTTCAGGACGACGTTGAAATAACTTTTCTACCCAGTTCAGGACGGGAAATACCTCAAAGTAGGTGAGGGTTTTGATGAATCTGCACAAGTCCCATTGAGAACGATTTTTTTCAGTCATAATTATTTCGTCACTACTATAGTGTATTCTATTCTTATTGTAGCAATTGTGAACAACAAGATCCCCGACTTCTTTAAGAAGTCGGGGATCTGAAAAGATATGTTATATAATAACACATTAACAACCTACAATGAATTTACCTGTTATGAGTCAATTGGAAAAAGTCCAAGCTGAGTATGAGAAATTTCCTCAAGAATTTGCCAGCATCATTATTAGTACAGTCAACGCACAAGGAATTCCTAACGCTAGTTATACTCCTTTTGTGATGGATGAATTTAAAAACATCTACATTTATGTTAGTGGGTTATCCAGTCATACTACTAATATTCAAGTTAATCCTTATGTGAGTGTTTTATTTATTGAAGATGAAGCTAAAAGTCCTAATATTTTTGCGCGTCGTCGCTTGAATTTTGATTGTACAGCTACTTTGGTTGAGAGGGAAACCGAAAAATGGCAGCAAATTGTTAAAGAATTTCAAGAACGTTTTGGAGAAATTATTGAAGTCTTACGTGGTTTGGCTGATTTTAGAATTTTTCAACTCACTCCAACTAAGGGACGCTATGTAATTGGGTTTGGTGCAGCTTACAATATTAATGGTGATAATCTCCATCAACTTGTACAAGTAACTAAGGATAATCTTTCTAATTCATAATTGATATAGAGTATATGCTGAAATTTCAACCTCTTGGTTTTGGTCAAAAAGTCATTAATACATCTTTGGGTTCAATGGTTTATTATACCCAAATTAGTGAACCTTGGAATATTTCTGAAGTTGAAAAATTACCACCTTTGTTATTTTTACATAATTTTGGGGGTGGTGCTTCTGCTTATGAATGGTCTAAAGTCTATCCAGCTTTTGCAAATGAATACCGCATTTTAGCACCTGATTTAATTGGTTGGGGAGAGTCTGAACATCCGGTACGAGATTACCAAGTTCAAGATTATTTGACTACTATTAGTGAGTTTATTCACCGAAGTTGTAATCAACCTGTGACGGTGGTAGCTTCTTCTTTAACTGCTGCTTTTACTATTCGTCTTGCTATTTCTGAACCTAATTTATTTAAAGAATTGTTTTTAGTTTCTCCTTCTGGTTTTGATGACTTTGGCCAAGGTGCTGGTAGGAGATTACCGCTTTCGGTGATTAATATACCTTTTTTGGATAATTTGATTTATGGTTTGGGTGCGGAAAATGAAGTTGCTGTTAGTAATTTTTTACAAAGTTTCCTTTTTGCTAAACCGGAAAGATTGACTCAAGAAATTGTGGAAGCTTATTTATATTCTGCACAAAAACCTAATGCGAAGTTTTCAGCATTGGCATTTTTACGAGGTGATCTTTATTTTGATTTGAGTTTATATATTCAACAATTGAAAGTTTCTACTGTGTTTTTCTGGGGTGAAGAAGCACAATTTACTAATATTAATTTGGGAAGGAGATTAGCTAGTTTAAATAAAAGTGCGATTAGGGATTTTCAAACTATAGGAGATACTGGTATTTTACCACATTTGGAAACGCCTGGAGTTTTTATTGGTTTGTTATCTAAAATTAAACGCGGATGCACGCAGATTAACGCAGATAAAGAAGGATGATGGAAAGATGAATAAAACTGTGACTTATGAAGGTGGTTGTCACTGTGGTGCGGTACGTTTTCGGGTTGTGGTTGATAACCACAAAGTTGATGATTGTAATTGTTCAATTTGCTCTAAAAAGGGCTTTTTACATTTAATAGTTCCTCAAGATAAATTTACTTTATTACAAGGTGAAGATGTTTTAAAAACCTATCAATTTAATACGGGAGTTGCAAAACATAAATTTTGTCAAGTTTGTGGAATTCATGCTTTTTATATTCCTCGCAGTCATCCAGATTGTATTGATGTGAATGTGCGGTGTTTAGATGGGGATGTGATAGGTAATTTTGAAATTGTACCTTTTGATGGTGCAAATTGGGAGGATAATATTCACAAGTTGATTAATTGATTCTAGTTGTTAAAAATGACATCTATTTTGTTGGATAAGCCTTTATACATTACAGATTATGGTTCTGCTTATGTGGGAGATTCTTTAGAATTACTAGATAAGTTGGAAACAGACTCTATTGATTTAGTTATGACTTCTCCCCCTTTTGCATTACAACGGGAAAAAAGTTATGGTAATGTTGAACAGGAAGAATATGTAGATTGGCTATTTGCTTTCTGTAAAAAAGTCTATCGAATTCTGAAACCAGAAGGAAGTTTTGTGATAGATTTAGGGGGAGCATATCAAAGTAAACGTCCTGTACGTTCTTTGTATAATTATCGCATTTTAATTAAATTATGTGATGAGTTAGATTTTCGTTTAGCTGAGGAATTTTTTTGGTATAATCCTTCTAAGTTACCTTCACCAATTGAATGGGTAAATAAACGCAAAATTCGTGCTAAGGATGCAGTTAATACTATTTGGTGGTTGTCAAAAACTGATTTTCCTAAAGCTAATGTCAGTAAGGTACTTGTTCCTTATTCTGAGAGGATGAAAAAGCTACAAGCTAATCCTGAAAAATATTATAAACCTAAAGAACGTCCTTCAGGACATGATATAAGTTCGGCTTTTGCTAATGATAATGGAGGTGCAATTCCTGCTAATTTATTACAAATTCCCAATACAGAAAGCAATTCTCGCTATATGAAACTGTGTAAAAATGTGGGAATAAAACCTCATCCTGCGAGGTTTCCGCAAAAATTACCCGCATTTTTTATTGATTTTCTCACAGAACCGGGAGATATAGTTTTGGATATATTTGCAGGTTCTAATACTACTGGTGCTGCTGCGGAAGCTGTGCAGAGAAATTGGCTGGCTTTTGAGCAAAATTTATCTTATTTAGCGGCTTCTGCATTTAGATTTATGGATGTTAATCAAAATGTGGATGAGGCTGTGAAGAGATTTCAAACATTAGTTAATCAGGGTAATAATTCAAAAGGGTTTAGCAATGCTAAACCCCTACAGAATTCTGATATCTTACCAAAAATCTAACCTAACAATTCCAGATTAGAGAAAAGAAACTCTTGAATAGAGACATTTCCATTTGTTTCAGTACGAATTTCTCGACGGTTGAGAATGTAATAATTCCCTACCTTTTCATATTCATCTGTAAACTCACTCCGACCACCTTTTTGAACATTGGTTTTGGGGTCATGATATACAGCATCATAAGTGTGAGATAAATATCCTGCACCAGTTTCGTGAATACTAAAAGTGTTAATTGTCACAACAACTCCATGAATATGACGATGAACAAGAGTCACTACATCGTTACGAACTTTATATTTGTCACCTACTGATTTTCCACCCAGGAAAATTTCTACAGCCCCAGTTTCGTCAGTTTCTCCATAGGTAAAAGTATTTTCGCCATGAGTTTGTTCAAAAGTGCGACGGACACGGTGAACAGCAATTTCCCAAGTTTGACTATCAATAGCTTTTTTTGCTGCTTCGTCTTCTACTCCGGTAACTTCCCATTTGAGATTAGCGTCAATGCGAATTTTACCAGTGAACGCCTGACCATCATATTTATAAGTGATATCTGCGTTATAACCAGGAAAATTTTCATCCCAAGTATAACGGTTTTGATATGCAGCCCGGAAAAGTTCTTGGGCAGAGATTTGAGTAACTGTCATGATGCTTGTCCTCTGGCTACGAATAAGAATAGCTTTTTACGCTTGCTGGTATTAGCATAGAAGTAATGATCGAGGTTCGCATAGTCCCCAAGTGGGTACTCTTATGACTAAAACACTCCACGCCATTTTTGAAGCGATCGCAAATGTTGAAAATGAGCAAGAATTACAACAGGCTCTAATGGACACCATTGGCGACCATTTTGGTGTGCAGCATTGGGGTATTTCTTTTCTGGATAACGAGTTATTAACAACAACAGAAATTCCTGAAATTCCTGCGGTTTGCTTAGAAGCGAACCCCGTTGGTAGCTATGTTTTAGAACGTCATGCGCCCACCCATGAACAACTAATTTTATCACCAGAAGACTGGAAAAATTTTTGTACCCGTCATGAACACGTTATGACTGGACCGATAGTTTGTGATGGTCGGTTAGTAGGAACTCTCAACTTTGCCCGTGACCCCGGAAACCCCCCTTTTAATGCTAATGATTTAGCTGATTTAAGTGCTTTATGTCTTCATTTATCAGCCAAAATTGCCACCCTCCGCGCACAACCTAAAACCCTGAAATCTGCCGTTACCTGTCCCCTCACACCCAGGGAATTAGAAATTGCGGAATTAGTCGCCCAAGGGTTAACAAATGGGGAAATAGCCACTAAACTTTGGATTACCCAAAACACTGTTAAACAAGCGTTGAAAAGAATGTTTAAGAAATTAGGAGTTTCTGCACGTGCGGAAATGGTAGCGAAATTGCAAGATCATTTTGTAATTCGTAATTAGGAATTAACCATCAGTTTCTTCATGTTAAAAATCCGTAGAGGAGAGTGGTAATTTCATTTTGAGTTAATGAATGTATTTCTTCCTTTGCTCCTCTGCGTCTTGGCGCGAAACCCCTCAAAACTACAACAAACCCCGATAACGAATAAAAATCAAAACCACTGCCCAAGAACCTAACGCCACCTTCACCGCAACGATAATATTTAAAATCGGCAAAATTCCCCCACTAAAAAGCTTTCCTAATTCCCCGTGTGGTAACTCTAATCCTGATAAAGTGATCACAGATAAAACGATAAAAACCAAGACTGACACCTTCTCCCAAATAGCTGCATGATAACGTTGGTAAATATCCTGCATCCATTGATATGACGAAGTAATTGCTATTAATCCTATCGCTGTTCCACCCGCTACACCAGCAGCAAAACCACCTCCAGGGCTTAAATGTCCTCTAATTGCTAATTCAATCCCTACTAACGCTGCAATTGTTGCCCCCAAACGAGCTAAGATAATGGAAGATTGATCTTTAAATTGATACATTGTACAGGATGGATTTTCATTAGCTAATAAAAAATTACATCCTAAAATGGCGATTGTAAATACAATTACTTCAAAAATTGTATCATAAAGGCGATTTCTAAATATAATTCCTGATACTGCGTTGACAACTCCACTTTCATTCACTACTTTTTCTGTAATAGACATATCTGAAATCACTTTGGGAATATCCCCTAAATGAGATGCGATATCAGGCATGAATAACATTTTAATAAATAATGCTATTCCCGCTAAAATGTAAACCCATTTCATTTTCATTAATGTTTCTCCTCAGATACTGCAACATCAACATAATTTATAACTGTGTTAGGTGATGACAGTTCACTTTCAACAATTTGATAAATACGTTTTACTCTGATTTCTGTTTGATAATTTTGCTCACATTCATCACTCGCTAAAACTGGCGCACAGGTAGCATGAACTTCTTTTTCCTGTAACGCTTTTTGCAAACATTGGTTACTGTTGTAGGGTACAAGTTCTAACCGCAGATAATGTTTACTGAAAATTTTACGAAAATCATTGATTAGATTTTCTGAGATTGATTGATTTTCAATGATACCCAAACGTAAAACTAAGGATGAACGAACAGCTATAGCATATAAAGAAACGGATAACATTGTTCCCATTAATGCTTCTGTTAAAGCTACATCTGCTGCACCTAAAACCGCATCTACTAACGCCGCGATCGCACCTAAAACCCCACGCAAAATTAACGCATGATAAGGGTTAACTTGTGTGACTAACATTCCCGCAGTTAAGGGTAATAAAGCCACAATTATATATAAATAAGAATCATTCATTTTCTGCCTCTATAGTTGTATCATGAGTTGAACAATAGGCGATGACATAACCCAACATTGTATTCCACATCGCCAAGGAAATAATACCTAAAACTAACAATGGCCACTTACTGGGTATTTGCATTAAAATTCCCACCATCATCAGCATTGAACCCAAAGTATCAGCCACAGTAAGTCCATGTAATTTGAATAATACTGATTTATTGCTAACTAAATGAGAAGTACCCCAAAACCAGAAAAATAACCCTATTCCTATACAGGTATAACTGATAATACTCACAAGATTTTGCATTTAACTTTCCTCATTTTCCTCTTTTACTTAAACTAGTGAAATCTGATAACTGAATAGCTGATAGCTAATTACTATTCATGCTTCATTTAACCTTCTGAGAATCTGTGCTAATAACATAAACCCAGCATTTCCTACACTCAACATAATCGCTCCTACTACCCCAATCATCCAATCATCTCTTGCCACAGAAATTACTAAAATCATGATAGATACTTTACTAGAAATACTCCCCAAAGCCAACATTAACTGCCAAGTATTCTCTGTTTTCCATGCTTCATAAATGGGAATTAATAAAGCTGCTATCATCCCTAACAATACTATTTCTAAATTCATAATTATTTCCTTCCTGGTTTAATATGATGAACTTCATAAAATCCATCTTCATCATGGTTTACAACAATAGTTTTCGGGGTGAACGTAATCAAAAATATGTCCATAAACACCAACAAGGAAGAATGTTTATGTTTCACCTTTTCCCTGATAATTTCCTCATGATGATGGGGATTAATGATAATTTCAAACGCTTCTTTAAAAGCCATAATAATCGCTACCACTACTTCCCCTAAAACCTTTACCCATTCGGTTAATTTTGCCCGTGATGTGTAACCCCTGGGTAAAATTAGGGCAATAATTACCCCAATAATAATGTTAGTTGTACTAAAATCAGCCGTTAATAAAAACCAAATTGTTAATCTTAATATCAAATGTCCAATCATGATAACACCATCCAAAATAATACAATTACAGTTAAACTCATCACACCTACTAAATGTTCAAATTCTTCAACTACGCGGGGTACATATATTGCTAATTTCTTGAAAATCAGATGATATGCTAACCAACCAATAGCAATGGTGATAATTGCTTTGATAATATCGGCAATGTTATAAGCTTTCAGATAGGCAATATTGCCCACAACTAAACCAGTAATTAAGAATATTACTGCTAACCAAAAGCCAGGTTTTATAGTTTGTTCAGGATCTTGTTTATGAGGCAGAAAAATGAATTTAGAAAAAGCTATTGCTGTGCCAACTGCGGCAATATTCATGGCTATAAACTGCCAAGCTCCTAAATTTTTCATAGTTAACATCTTAGCTGCAAAACCTGACAACAAAGGAAAACCAGCAATTGATAAACTAGCGATAACTAAAACAATCCAAATGTTAGTATTAATAGGTTTATTTTCCAGTTCTTTAAAATTGCGACTGGGTAAAGAACCAGCAGTCAAAAATAAAGATGATTTTGCCAGTCCATGAGTTAGGGCATAAAAACCACCTACTTCAGGTGCAGCGAGTATCCAACCTAATTGGGAAATAGTGCTAAATGCTAACAGACGCTTGGTATCTTTTTCAAAGATGGCGTAGGATACACCCATAAAAGCTGTCCCCACACCCAAAATAACGACGATATTATTAAGTTCTGGAGAAACCGCAGCACATCTTAATAAAGGTAACACACTGGCTTTAACTACAATACCTGAAAGCAAAGCAGAAACAGGAGTTTCTGATTCAGAATGGGTTAAAGGTAGCCATAAACCAGAAACAAAAATCCCTGCTTTGACTAACATTCCTAAAAAGATTAATGCTACTGCTTCTGGTGGTGCATTTTTTAAACCTGCAAAACTAAAAGAGAGAGTTTTTTCATAAACTAAGACTGCACCAACGAGATAAAATAACATAGAGATATTGCTGACAAATAGGTAGCGTAAACCTACCCAAATTGAGCGATCGCTGCGAGGATAAGCAATCAATAAAAAAGCTGCAATCCCGCTAACCTCTAAAGCTACATATAAACTCACAAAATCTGCACAGATAAAAGCAGCATTTAAACTACCATGAACAATAATAGTTTGGGCATAGAAAAAAGCATTTTTATCACTATTCCAACAATATAAAGCTACAGCAGCAGTAACCAAAGCATTGGTTAAAATAAAGTACCCACTTAACTGATCAGCTTCTAAAGTGACACCAAAACTATCAAGTAAATTGAGTTTAACTGGTGACTGTTGTAGAAATAGTTGCACAGCATAAGCAGCAGTAACCAATGTTCCCAAAAAAGTCAAATGTCTGTTAAGTTTGGGAACTAAAAAAATGATGAACCCTAGAAAAAATGGAATTGCAATCCAAGTAATGGTAATAGTATTCATGGTGTGTTATTTTTCTCAATCTCGCTGCTTTCTAATGTGGGATTATCCTTTGCTAATTTCATGACACCAACTAGCATCAAAGCCTGAATCGAAAAACCGATGACTATCGCTGTCAAAATCACCGCCTGGGGAACAGGATCAGCATAAGTAGCTTTTTTTACTTCGGAAATAATGGGAGTAAATAAACCCTCTCGTGATGCAATAAATACATAAAAGGCAATTACCCCCGTACTCATCACATCCATTGAAACAATCTTCATCACCAGGTTTTTTTTCAGAATGATACCGAAAAAACCGCATAATATTGTTGCCAGTACGCACGCTTCTAACACGGGAATTACTTATTAAATAAGGGATAGGGGATGTATCCTTGGCTTCTTTACGAAACTGGGGATCTGGATATTAGGTTTTTTTTTCAGTTGTTTAAAGTGCTATACTATTATTAGCACGAAACTTTAGTGCTAATTACACAAAAGCACTAAATTTATCTAATGATAATCATAATTACAGTTAATGATTTATGTTGTCCCTAACAGCACCAACCACAACCAAAGACGAGGAACCCGTGAATTTCGATTTATCTACTTCTTTACAATTAATTGGACGCTCCCTAGAATTTCAGCGTATTGTAGATATACTTGCCCAGGATGGTGATTTGCTGATTACTGGAGTACCTGGAAGCGGAAGACGGACTTTAGTCAGGGTTGCAGCGCAGGAAGTTGGTGCGGTGGTTTTGGAGATAGACTGTATTCGCGCTACAGATGGGGAAAGATTTGTACAATTACTAGCAGAAGCGATTAGCCAAAACTGGGAAGCCAAAAAAATTGAAACTTGGGTTAAACAAACTGCAAGTGAATTTTTTATTTTTAATGCTGAAAGTAAACTTAAATTATTACATTCCCTAGATCAAAAACAACTATGGCAAGCATTTACAATCTTGCTAAAATTATTGCAAATGATGGCTGATAATTTAGATCAGCGAATTGTTTTGATTTTGCAAAGTTTCCCCCATATTCGTTCTTGGGATCGCAACAATTTATGGGAATCAACTTTTAGACAAGAAGTTAAAGCCAATCCTTATGTTAGTTATGTTTTACTAGCGACAATTGGCGAAACCAGCCACCATCAAGATGAGCATAGCTATCCGATAGAAACAATTCAATTAGCTCCTTTATCTAAGGATGTTTTAGCATTGTGGACGAGAGAGATTCTGCACACAAAAAACCTCAAATTTGATCCTCATTCTCAAGCATTACAAATATTTGTAGATGCTGTTCAAGGAAACATTGGCGATGCTATGGCATTAATTCGTAGGTTGTCAATTTTGCAATACACGCAAGGATTAATTACTGAAGAAGAAGTAAATCAAGTAATTGACGGAATGCTAAAAGATTTATCTATAACTTATGAATCTTTATTGATGTTACTTCCATCTAGTCAAATCCATCTTTTAGAATCTTTAGCAGTTGATCCTACAGATAAACCGCAGAGTAAAGAATATATTCAAAAACATGGACTTTCTAGAGGTGGAAGTCTCCAAGGTGCTTTAACTGGTTTACAACATAAAGGTTTAATTTACAGTGCTGAACAAGGTTATCGGTTAGCTTTACCTTTATTGGCTTTGTGGTTAAAACAGCGGTTGAGTTGATGAGGCAGTATTTGCTATAGAATTTAGATAAACCCGCCAAAAACTTCACACTCAAATCTTTGAGTTAGTGTTCACAAGAATGGCGGGTTTGTTGATTGGTTTCAAGGCGGTGGTACTACAAAGCAACAATCTTAGAGCTTGACTGGCTGCTTCTTTTCTGTAGTCTGGGAATGACTGCTATCGTTAACAGTTGTTACTTCCAAAAAAGCTTCTTTACCTGTAATCAATCGAGAGCGACGATTACGAGTAATATAATTCCATGCCCATTGAATTACTACTACTAATTTAGTGTCAAACTCAATTAAGAAGTAGATGTGAATTATTAGCCAAAATACCCAAGCAAGGAAACCTGTGAGTTTGATAAACCCTAAATCTACAACAGCTAAATTTTGCCCAATCATTGCCAAACTACCCACGTCTGTATAATGGAATTCTGGCAAAGTATGACCTTGAAGCCGTAGTTGAATCAGTCCACCTACATACTCTCCTTGTTGTTTGGCTACGGGTGCAACACCAGGTAAGGGTTTACCAGTTTGATGGGAGAAATTGGCTAGGTCTCCAATTACAAAAATGTTTTTATAACCCTTGATGGTCAAGTTTGGTTCTACAATTACTCTTCCAGAGAAATCCAGGTCTACACCTGTACTTTCTGCTAGGACTTTTCCCAGAGCCGAACCTTGAACACCTGCTGCCCACAATACAGTTTTTGAGGCAATTTCTGTCAATTTATCATCTTGCTTGAAAGTAACTATGTCATTTTCAATATTTGTCACCCTGGTTTGAGTGTTAATAACTACACCCAACTTTTCCAACGATTCTGCTGCTACTTTGGATAACTCTGGTGCAATGTGTGGGAGAATGCGATCGCCCCCTTGCAATAGTAAAATTTTCGCTTCTGAAGTGTTGATGTTGCGGAAATCTTCTTTAAGAGTTTTGTATGCCAATTCTGCGATCGCACCTGCTAATTCTACGCCAGTAGGACCACCACCCACAATCACAAAAGTCAAAAAAGCACGGCGTTTTTCAGGATCAGTTTCTTTTTCTGCCGCTTCAAATGCCGAAAATATCCGCCGACGCATTTCTATCGCATCTTCTACAGTTTTCAAGCCAGGAGCAAATTCTTTCCAGTTATCTTTACCAAAATAGGAATGGTTAGCACCTGTGGCGACAATTAATGTATCATAAGGTATTACTTCATCACCCAACATAACTTGTTGCGCTTTTGGATCAATACTATTTACTTCTCCCAGCAAAACTTTTGTATTCTTGCTTTTGCTGAATACAGATCGCAATGGTGCAGAAATATCAGCAGGTGATAGTGTACCTGTGGCAACTTGATATAAAAGTGGCTGAAATAAGTGAAAGTTACGTTTATCAATGAGCGTAACATTTACATTGGCATTAGCCAGAGCCTTTGCTGTATACAGTCCACCAAAGCCACCACCAACGATCACAACCTGATATGATGGCTTTGTCTCAAGTGAAACTCCCATAAGAAATATTTCCTTTTGTTAAGAGTCATGTAACGTTTCTTAACAAAAATGTAACAAAATCATAATATATTTTGCCGTTTATTGAGAACACTTGACAAAATACAAAAAGTAGTTAAAGTTACCAATCAGTTATTATTAACAAAAAATCAGAACAATCTAGATTAATCAACCCAACTTACATCACTGTACAATATCACTTTTAACTTGCCACCATTTCTAGTATAGCTTGTCTTCTGAACCATGTAAGCAGGAATCAGGATTCAGAAACCTTCATAAAAAGATTGCAAGTTGAGGAATACTAAAAACTCAATCTTTTACCTGTGTACTTACAGCAGCATAATTAGTTTTATAACTAGATAATTTTTCCTGAGCTTTTTTATAAATAAATGTACCCTCTGGAATACTTTCTAATAAATTGATTGCTTCTTGCCATTTTAATTGTGCTTGTTTCCAAATTTTTGGCGGATGAGGAGGATTTTGAACTAAAATAGCAGCTTCTATGGCTAATTTTTGGGAAAGTTCAAAATTGTCTTTCGCTTTCTTCTCATTTAATATTCTTGTAGAGATAGCTTGACTATTCACATGATAACTAGATAGTTGTTTCTTTGCTTGTTCAGAAATAGATGTACCTTCAGGAATTTTCTCTAAGAAAGATATTGCTTCTTGCCATTTGATGCGTGATTTTTCCCATACCTCTTCGGGATGGGGAGGATTTTGAACTATTATAGATGCTTCCATCCCCTTTTTTCGTGCAGATGCAAAATCATTTTTAGCCTTTTCTTCCTGATTAATATTTAAGGTCATTTGCTGAATTTGTGGCAATTTATCTTTACCGATCCAAACACCAACAAACAGCAAAGCTGTACTAATAATAGCAATCATTACCGAAGGTTGAAAAATAAATATTTTCTGAGATTGATTGTTAACTATTGGTTGCGAAACTTGATTTTTCTGTGATTTATGATTATTTTTTAAACGTTGTAAAGCTTCTTCACCTTGACTTTTTAGATGATTACCATTTAAAAGTAAATTGCCGATTTGTTCTTTGAAATATTCACAGTTATGTATAACTTCTGCCAGTGATAGAAATTCACCTGCACTGGCTGGATATAATTAATCCATGCTCATCATCTAGCCATTCTAAGGAAAAGCCATAGTTGCCATAATAATTAGATAATCCGATAATAATTTGACAAATATCTTCTTGATTTTGCAATTGCTGATAAGCATCATTTATTCTTTGTTGCAATTGAATCAAATCATTCTGAGCCGTATTTATTTGATTAAGTTGCTGTTTTAATAAATCTGAATTATTAAGTGATAAATTTATTCTGATTAATTCATCAATTGCCTTAATTTTGTTGTTTATATTCTCACTTTGTAGATAGTTATTGATTTGATTTAAAACTACTGAATCACCTACAAGATATTCACCTGTATCTAAAATCCAATTCACCCAATCAATCCACTCATAAATTCTTGCCTGTAAATCACTTAAAGTTATTTCATCTTCTTTATTGCCGAATTTGTCTGCAAGTAATCCTGCACCACCGCTAATAACTGCATCTACCAGAAACCCACCAGGAATAAATAAACCTGCTACTACTCCTAAAAATGGTAATGCTCCCATAGCAGCATTTTTGAGTTTTTCAAATCCTAATTCTGAATCAATTTCTTCCTCAATTTCGTTTAAAATTGATAAAATATTATTCAGTCTTAATAATTCATTTTTAACTGTTTGACGAGTGCTAATATTAAGATTAAGTTGATCAATAATATTTGGCAAGTCACTAAGCAGAGTTTCTAGATCAGCCATATATAATCCTTTATTGGTGGTTTAATTTCAACAACCTGTGTATTAAATTTATTATTACAAATTTTGCTTATATATAATTGCTGAATAATATACTCACGTGACAAGTGAAATTAATAAAATGTAATATTTCATCTCCTATTAATCTAGTAAAAACAGATAATCTGTGATATCAGTCTGATAGCGTAGCGTGGCGTAGTCATATCAGGATACTCAAGATTAGAGAACTCCACAAAAAACATGATCCCATAGTGTAGGGGTAATTCATGAATTACCCCTACTTTCGCGGAAGCTTTAGGGGAATGATATTAAAACAGGATCAATCATTCTATGGAGTTCACTTAAAGGATTTTCAGGATGAAATTATTTTGATGATTTAAAACAAGAATATCATTCACATAACATCATTATGAAAAAAATCCTGTAAATCCTTAAATCCTGGATATCCTGATTCAGACAGATAAAATGCTGATCCCATAGTTTAGATGATCAGCAAATTTATTGTGGTAAAATGTCATCCAGTCGAAGTTCTAAATTCGCTAAAATGCCAGAAATGATGGACTCACCAAGACGATACTGTTTTTGGCTATAATCATCACCATTCAACTGACAAACGGTGAAAGTTGGCTGTTTCGGTCTACCGATAAAAGCAACACCACCCAATCCTCGGTGATCCGCAATGGG
>NZ_JAYGHA010000053.1:0-2560 GCF_034931405.1 Anabaena sp. UHCC 0451
CATTAACAGTCGGAGATGAACTTAAATCCCCCGTACGAGTAAGAGTAAATCTACCAGGATTTGCAGCTTGTCCTGTAACAGTTTCTGCCGCAGTGGCATCACTAGCACGGATAGTAATAATCGGTTTGTCGTTATCTGCAATGTTGACTGTAGCAGTCTTTGCTGTTCCCAGTAGATAATTTGTATTACTAGCTAATGTAACTATGACCGTCTCCTTCGCTTCCAAGAGAGCATCATTAATCACAGCCAAATCAATTATCGCTGTAGATAAACCAGCAGAGAACGTGGCAACACCAGTTAATTGATTATAATCTGTACCATTAGTTGCCGTACCACCTACAGTATAATTAACGGCTAAGGTTGAAGTGAGATCCCCAGTACGTTTGATGGTGAATTTACCAGGGTTTAGAGTTTGTCCATTGATAGTTTCAGCGGCGTTAGCATCACTAGCAGCAATAGTAATTGTAGGAGGATTAAAAGCAGTTATGGTAACTGTAGATGTAGCTGCTTGTTCAACTTTTAAAAATCTACCATCTACAAAAATTGTAGTTGTATCATCTTCAGTTTTAATTTCTGCAATCTGCGCTGCGTTCAGATGTTTACCTGTAAGGACTGCTGCAAATAATTGTCCTTCATCACCGGGAGTATCTGCAATATTTATTTCTTTGTCTACTGAATGTCCAATTTCTTCAAAAATTGTATTTTCAATGAGTTCAGTATTTGCACTGCTAAGTAATATTTCGGAAAGATAGATTTTATTGGTTTCTCCAGCAAAAGCCCCTAATGTATTTGTGGGAAATACGGATGCGTCTAAGATTTCTACGTGTGGCAACTGATTAAAATCACCAACTAACCACCCAGAAGTAATTTCCTTTAATTTCCCAGCATTGAAATTATCTCCGAAAATTGAGTGCATCTGTGACTGAAAATCTGGAGACTGTGCAAACTGCTGAAGAGTTGGGTAAATGTCTTGTTGCAGGATGTCAGTAATAGCAGGTTGCCAGCCTAAACGATCATCCCATGATAGGGTTTTTGGTACAATCTTAGACCAGTTTTGTACTGCCTCAATTGGGGGTAATAACGATGGATGAAGACTAATGTGAGGCTTTGCTTCCAGAGGATTGAAAACTGTACTATCTAAAAAACCGTTGTTTTCCAGTACAGAAAGAGGATGGGGGATATCCTGGTTGTTGTGTAGTGTTAGTTCATCCATTGTGATGTACACCCTGTTAATATTGAGCGGTCTATTTACTATTTTCTGGGATTTTGTATAATTAAGTCTATAGTAATAGCACTGAAGTTAATCATGAAGTTATATTAAAGCTTATTGTAAGGTAGGCATTGCCAACCACAGTCTGGTTATTAGGGGCTGCATAGAATCAGATGCCAAGAGTAATTAACCGCAGATAAATAAGAATGAATTAATTGATTTGTGCAAAGTTTCTAGAGGCTGTCACAATAATGAAGGTAACAGCTTGGAGTCTTTACCTGTGAACCCTCCTACCACTACCCCAGCACAAACCCAAAATCGCAAAGCAGATCATATCCGCATCTGTCTTGAGGAAGATGTACAATGTCAGCAGGTGACAACGGGATTAGAACGCTATCGTTTTACCCATTGTTGCTTACCAGAATGCGATCGCAGCGACATTGATATCAGCACCAATTTTTTAGGAAAAAACCTGAATGCACCGCTGTTAATATCCTCCATGACTGGGGGAACTGAACGCGCTGGAATCATTAACCGTCGTTTGGCAGAAATCGCGCAACAATATAAACTAGCGATGGGTGTTGGTTCTCAGCGTGTAGCATTGGAAAAACCCCAAGTTGCTGATACCTTTGCTATTCGTAAATATGCCCCAGATGTGCTTTTATTTGCTAACTTGGGTGCGGTGCAACTGAATTATCAATGTGGTGTTGATGAATGTCTGCGAATTATTGATATTTTAGAAGCTGATGCTTTGATTCTGCACATTAACCCGCTGCAAGAATTTATTCAACCTAGAGGTGATACTAATTTTCGAGAATTATTTGACAAAATAGCTGATTTATGCAGTAAATTACCAGTTCCTGTAATTGCCAAAGAAGTAGGTAATGGCATTTCTGCAACAATGGCAGAAAAATTAATATCTGTGGGAATACAGGCTATTGATGTCGCTGGTGCTGGTGGTACATCCTGGGCATTGGTGGAAAGCGAACGGGCAGAAACGTCCTTACAGCGTCGCTTAGGAAGGACTTTTGCTGATTGGGGGATACCGACAGCGGAATGTATTACCAGTATTCGCGCCCAGTTTCCGCACATACCGTTAATTGCTTCTGGGGGCTTACGTCATGGTTTAGATGTAGCCAAAGCGATCGCTCTTGGTGCAGATATCGCTGGTTTAGCAATGCCATTTCTCCAAGCAGCAGATGTCTCAGAAACAGCACTGCAAGAATTGACAGAAGTCCTAATTGCGGAAATCACCACCGTATTATTCTGTACTGGTAACAGAACTTTGTATCAGTTACAGCAATCTGACAGTTTACAGATACTACAATAAAGTAAAGAAGTAGGGGCGAA
>NZ_JAYGHA010000053.1:2685-15568 GCF_034931405.1 Anabaena sp. UHCC 0451
ATCGGTTTTTCCCAAGTAGGGGCGAAGCATTCGGTCGATAAATTATCGGTTTTTCCCCAAGTTTATCTTCCGAATGCTTCGCCCTTACACCCTTGCAGCGAATGCTACGCCCTTACACCGAATGCTTCGCCCCTACGACTAATAACTAATGACTAATAACTAATGAAGAACTTTCTTAAACAAATTTTTGCTAGTGTAATTGGTAGCCTGTTGGGACTGACTATTTTTTCTGGTATCGGTACTCTAGGCTTATTGTTCCTAGTTATCGCTGCTACAACTTCTAAAGATACAGGTCCAAAAGTCAAAGATAAATCCATGCTGGTATTTGACTTGTCAATGAAAATCACCGATAGTCAACCCAGTTCCAACGACTTTCTCCAAAAAACCTTAGCTGGTGTAGATGAAGATCGAATTACACTCCGCAAAGTAATTGAAACTTTAGAGAAAGCACGACGTGATCCTCGCATTGTAGGGATTTATATAGACGCAACAAAGTCTGGTACTACTAGTAGTCTCGGTTATGCTTCCCTCAAAGAAATTCGTCAAGCTTTAGATAAATTTCGTACATCTGGGAAAAAGATTGTTGCCTACGGTACAGACTGGAACGAAAAAGAATATTATCTCAGTTCAGTAGCTAATAATATCGTACTCAATCCCGTAGGATTGATGGAAATTAATGGTTTGAGTTCACAACCGATATTTTTAACGGGAGCATTGCAGAAATACGGTATTGGTGTGCAGGTGGTGCGGGTAGGAAAATTTAAAGGAGCAGTAGAACCGTTTGTTCTTGATAAACTGAGTTCAGAAAATCGAGAACAAACCCAGAAATTATTGGATGATGTGTGGGGAGAATGGCGGAATTCGGTAGGTACAAGTCGGAAAATTCCCCCGCAAAAGTTACAGGCGATCGCCAATAATCAAGCTATTTTAGAGGCTAACACAGCTAAAAGCAACGGTTTAATAGATCAAGTAGCTTACCAAGATCAAGTAGTTGCTGATTTGAAAAAGTTAACTGCTAGTGATAAAGACGATCAGAACTTCCGGCAAATTAATATTACTGATTATGCTGAAGTTTCGGGTAAATCAATGGGCATAGAACGCAACTCAGAAAATAAAATTGCTGTTGTTTATGCTGAAGGGGAAATAGTTGATGGAAAAGGAGAAGATGGACAAATAGGTGGCGATCGCTTTGCCAAAATATTCAGCAAAATCCGCCAAAATGAAGATGTGAAATCTGTAGTTTTAAGAATTAACAGTCCTGGTGGTAGCGCCACAGCATCAGAAATTATTCAACGAGAAATCAAATTAACTCGACAAGTGAAACCAGTGATTGTTTCCATGGGTGATGTAGCTGCTTCCGGTGGTTATTGGATCGCCAGTGATTCTAATCGCATTTTTGCCGAACCCAACACAATTACAGGTTCTATTGGCGTATTTGGTGTATTATTCAATGGTCAAAAATTAGGCAATAATAACGGCATCACTTGGGATACAGTCAAAACTTCCCAATTTGCAGATAATCAAACCGTTTCTCGTCCTAAATCACCTCAAGAATTAGCCCTTTATCAACGCAGCGTTAACCGCATTTATAATATGTTTATTGATAAAGTTGCCCAAGGTCGAAAACTACCTCAACAAAAGGTAGCACAAATAGCCCAAGGTCGAGTTTGGTCAGGTGCATCGGCAAAACTAATCGGTTTAGTTGATGAAATTGGTGGTCTTAATGTGGCCATTGAATATGCTGCTAAACAAGCGAAATTAGGCAATAATTGGGAAATCGAGGAATATCCACAAGTTAAATCTTTAGAAGAACGTTTCTTGGGAAGAAAATTACAAGCAGCACAAGCAAAATTAGGAATTGAAAGAACTAAAATCCAACCAGCTAACCCACTTTTAGCAGAATTTGAAAAATTGCAACAAGAAATCTTAATCTTGCAGAAAATGAATGATCCTCAAGGGATTTATGCCCGTTTACCTTTTAACTTGAAAATTGATTAATTGATTTTTAGATTGATTTTTAGTAAGAATTCAGGTGAAGCGATAAGATCCCCGACTTCTTTTGTTGATTGTGTTCATAAATGATAAATTGATCTGGTGAAGTCGGGGATCTGGGGATGAACGATTGCTATAGCTGAATACTTACGATTTTTAGCATCAATGTCAGGTGGGTAATTGCCTACTCTATACCCAATATAAAGTCACAAATATAACAAAATCTATCCGATTAAACTGTAAACATGATTGGCTTGATTCATAGAGAAATAGCAATGGTTCTGATTCATTAATCCGATAATTCGATTTATAAGAATTAATTAGAGTAGATATCGTTTATTTATTTAGATGAACTAATTCCTTTTTGCGTCAGATAACGGTAAGCTAGATTTAACAATATTAAGTAAAGATAAAATCCATTTATCGAAAATACCAGAGTGAATCAGCATCAACCCTGATTAACTCCAACGTCCTAATTTTTACTACCAATTTAGAGGTAAATTGATGGCTCAGTTTCTGCTTGAGACTGTTTGGCTAGTTCCGTGCTACGCCTTAATAGGAGGATTGTTAGCTGTACCTTGGTCGCCGGGGATCATTCGCAAAACCGGACCTAGACCAGCAGGTTATGTCAACTTAGTAATGACATTCTTGGCCTTTATTCATAGTGCGATCGCTCTCCAAGCAACCTGGAACCAAGCACCCCAAGAAGTCTTTATCCCGTGGTTATCTACAGCTGGTTTAAACCTCACCATTGCTTTAGAAATTTCCTCGGTAAGTATTGGTGCAATGCTAGTCATTACCGGTTTAAATTTCCTAGCACAGATTTTTGCTGTGGGTTACATGGAAATGGACTGGGGTTGGGGTCGCTTCTATTCTTTATTGGGATTATTTGAAGCCGGACTTTGCGCCTTAGTCTTATGTAATAACCTGTTTTTCAGCTATGTAATTTTGGAAATTCTCACCTTGGGAACTTACCTATTAGTTGGTTTATGGTTTAGTCAACCATTGGTAGTTTCCGGTGCAAGAGATGCTTTTTTAACCAAGCGGGTAGGAGACTTATTTTTGCTGATGGGAGTATTAGCATTATGGCCTCTAACTGAAACTTGGGACTTTCCCGAACTAGCGGAATGGGCAATTACTGCTAAAGTCGATCCCACAGTAATTACATTAGTGGGTTTAGCCTTAGTTGCAGGTCCGATGGGTAAATGCGCTCAATTTCCCCTACATCTGTGGTTAGATGAAGCGATGGAAGGACCAGCACCCAGTACAATTTTACGAAACTCGGTAGTAGTTGCCAGCGGTGCGTGGATACTAATTAAACTGCAACCAATTTTAACTTTATCACCCATAGTTTCCTCCTTTATTGTTACCATTGGCGCAGTCACAGCAATTGGTGGTTCTCTAATTGCGATCGCTCAAATTGATGTTAAACGCTGTCTATCTTATTCGGTCAGTGCTTACATGGGTTTGATTTTTATCGCCGTGGGCATGAAACAAGATGAAACTGCACTGTTATTAGTATTCACCCATGCCTTAGCATCAGCCCTATTGGTCATGAGTACCGGCGGCATTATCTGGAACAGCATCACTCAAGACGTAACCCAACTAGGTGGACTGTGGTCACGCCGTCCCATTTCCGGTATAGCCTTTATTGTCGGCATTTTAGGCTTAATTGGTTTTCCACCATTAGGTAGTTTTTGGGCATTGTTCAAATTAGCAGATGCCCTGTGGGAAACTCAACCTTGGTCAGTAGGAATAGTCATAGTTGTAAACGGGTTGACAGCATTTAGTTTAACCAGAGAATTTAGTTTAATTTTTGGTGGTAAACCCAAACAAATGAGTGAGCGATCGCCTGAAGTTCATTGGCCAATGGTTCTACCAATGATAATTTTAATGGGCTTTGTTCTACATCTGCCATTAATATTGCAAAGTTTATCACTGCTGCCAGATTGGGCAAGTTTAAATAAAGATGTCGCACTACTTTTAATTTGGTCGAGTATTTTCGGATGTAGTATTAGCAGCGTAATTTATTTAGGCAATATTCCCAAACCAATTCGGCTACCGTGGAAAGGTCTGCAAGACTTACTTGCTTATGACTTTTATACCCCTAAAATCTATAAAATGACCATCATTTTTGGTGTAGCCCAAATTTCTAAGTTTGCTGATATGATTGACCGCTTTGTAGTCGATGGTATCGTCAATTTAGTTGGTTTGTTTTCCCTATTAGGAGGAGAAGGTTTAAAGTACAGCACTTCAGGACAAACCCAATTTTATGCCTTCACTGTATTAATGGGAGTAAGTATTTTAGGAATGTGGGTAGCTTGGCCATTCTGGGGAGTGCAGTTTTTCGACTTGATTTTTTAAGTGCAAATAATAGCTAATGGGGTAATTTTAGATTACCCCATATTCAATACACCCCTAATTTACATAATTAATATGTTGAGTGTTTTAATCTGGATACCAATTTTAAGTGCAGCAATTATCGGTTTTTTTCCTAGTAGTTCCATCCCAGCAAATCGCGTCCGCTTGTCAGCCCTAACCGTAGCAGGTCTAGTTCTGCTCTGGAATCTGTTTATCCTCTTAAAATTTGATATTACCAATCCAGGAATGCAGTTTCAAGAATATCTGCCCTGGAATGAAACCCTGGGATTAAATTATCAATTAGGGGCTGATGGATTATCAATTTTAATGCTGGTGTTAAATAGTCTTCTGACTTGGATTGCTATTTATAGTAGTAGCCAAAATACTGAACGTCCCCGGCTTTTTTACTCGATGATTTTATTAATCAGTGGAGGAGTTGCAGGTGCTTTTTTAGCAGAAAATTTGCTGCTATTCTTCCTCTTTTACGAACTAGAATTAATCCCCTTTTATTTACTAATTTCCATTTGGGGAGGCGAAAAAAGAGCCTATGCTGGCATGAAATTCCTAATTTATACGGCTATTTCAGGAGCTTTAATTTTAGCAACTTTCTTGGGGATGGTGTGGTTAACTGGTGCTACTAGTTTTTCCTTTGATGCCGTCTCCACTGCAAATTTATCCATAGCAATGCAAGTGCTTTTACTAATAGGAATAGTATTAGGTTTTGGCATCAAAATTCCTTTAGTTCCCTTCCATACTTGGCTACCTGATGCTTATGTTGAAGCTTCCGCACCAATTGCTATTCTTCTGGGTGGTGTTTTAGCTAAATTGGGAACTTATGGACTGTTACGATTTGGCTTAGGAATGTTTCCCAATGCTTGGAGTATTATCGCCCCGACTTTAGCAATTTGGGGTGCAGTTAGTGCTATTTACGGGGCAGTAATTGCGATCGCTCAAAAAGACATCAAACGCATGGTAGCATACAGTTCCATCGGTCACATGGGCTATGTGTTATTAGCCGCCGCCGCCAGCACTTCCTTAGCCCTTATTGGTGCAGTAGCACAAATGTTTAGCCACGGAATTATCTTAGCTATTCTCTTTCATTTAGTGGGAATTGTAGAAGCAAAAGTTGGTACTCGTGAATTAGATAAACTCAATGGTTTAATGAGTCCTATTCGCGGTTTACCTTTAATTAGCGCCCTGCTAGTTTTAAGCGGAATGGCTAGTGCTGGTATTCCCGGTTTAACAGGATTCATTGCGGAATTTATTGTCTTTCAAGGCAGTTTCTCGACTTTTCCCATTCCAACTTTATTGTGCGTGTTGACATCAGGTTTTACCGCAGTTTACTTTGTGATCCTCCTCAATCGTACCTGTTTTGGCAAACTCGACAACCTCGCTTATTATCCCCAAGTTCTCTGGTCTGAGAAAATGCCCGCCCTCATTTTGGCAGTCCTGATTATCTTTTTAGGAATACAACCAACTTGGTTAGTGCGTTGGAGTGAACCCACCGCTACAGCAATGGTTTCTGCTGTTCTTAATGTTGAAAAAACCGTAATTTCTCAAGTGGCTGTGAAATAAGTAAATCGGAGTTCATGCTTTAAGTTTGCAGCAAGAATTATCATCTACCAATAGTTCTAATTAATTATTTCCAAAAATCAAAAAAAATGGTACAAACTCCTGAAAAACCTGTTACTAAATTACCTCCTTCCCAACATGAATTTGCTGAAATCATTCATCGTCTAGAAGCAGGGGGTTCAATGTTGCCAGATACCCCCGAAAATTTAATGCAAATCATCGGTTTATATAAGGCTTATGCTGTACCGATGGATTTCTACTGGCGTGACTTACTCTACATTGCTGAACAGGAATTTCTTAACCCATTTCCTTTTTTTAAATACTTTTTACCGCCAGAGTATTTAGATCGCCATAATCATTATGCTGGTGATGATGCAGATTTGCGAATTTGGCGCGGTGAAGCTTCAGCACATCCAGAACTTTTGGCATTTATGGAGAAGGGTGAAACTTTCAAAATGCCCAAGATTTTACATCATTTATTACATGATCGCATTAACATGGAATTTGCGGAAGCTTGTATGCGAGCCATGTTATGGAATAGAGGCATGGGTGGACAATTTGACCCTTATCTTGATTCTGAAGAATACAAGGCTAATGCTGACAAGGCAATTAAAGCTTATTTCCAAGGCAACCCGGCGATGCTGGGACTGTATAAACTATTCCCAGATATGTTTTTAGAACAGTGCCGTCAAATGTCTTATTACGCTAATTTGGGCTTATTTTGGGAAGTTATGGCACCGGTGTTTTTTGAAATGTCGGATATTTATGATGAAGGTGGATTTAAAGGTGTTCCTGATGCGATGACGTTCTTAGTTAATGGCATCTTTGCGATCGCTGGTCGTCCCATTTATCATCATGTTTATATTCGTGGACAATGCTATGAAATCATCCCCAAATCTAAGGGCTTCACTTGGCTATATGAAGCAGCTTTACCCTATGTAGAAGCAGTTTTTTACCGCACTGAACCCTTCCGTGGCACAAAGTCTTATAATGCTCAAGCCAATCAAGTGCCGGCAAATCAAAAAGACTTCCACTATGGTATTCTTTATGCTGATGTTTTTCCCGTCGGTACTGCTGGTATTCCCCCCACACTTTTAATGCAAGATATGCTGCATTTTTTACCACCATATCTAATTGATTACTACAGCAAACATTGCCGTGGGGAAGAAGATATGTTGATTCAGTTGGGTGTAAGTTTCCAACGGTCAATGTATAATGTTACTTCGGCGGTGATTCAAGCTTTGAGAACAGCACTGCTGTATCCTTTAGATGATCCAAATCCTCGGCATTTGCAAGCTAACCGAGAATTTTTTGAATCTCAATTAAATCGCTTTACCCGTGCTGATTATGGCATACGGGATGCAGCGAGGCTGCGGAGTATTCAAAGTCAAGATTATAGATAACAGATTTACTTTTTCCCTGCTATAGTTGAGAACTAAATCTCACTCTTCTATTTCACACATCCATCTATGGATAGAAAAAGTAAGCGTCTGTTACTTCTTGTTATTTCCTGTAGTGTATCTGGTGTCATTTTAGGCGGTACGTCTGCATGGGCAGAAAGTAAAATGTGCTGGCGTGCTGATACAGTAACCAGCGAATGTTTGACCAAAAACCCAGTCGAGAGAACAATTCAAGGTATGAGTACGGGATTATTAGCTGGTGCTGGCGCTGCTTTTGGTGCAGCCTGGAACTTACACCATCAAGACTAATATCCACAGGACTTACGCAACTGGCACATTGGTAGGGTGCGTCAGACTGCATAAATCCTGCAAATAAACAGATTATTGATATCTGACGCACCCTACAACAGATTTTTGGTGTGACACGCAGCTTTAGTCCTAATCCAGATCCCTAACTTTTGAAAAGTCGGGGATCTATCTCCTAAAAGCGATAATTGCGATCGCCAATCCACATACTTGTCGGTACAGCATTACCTTGAGGATCTACTTTCACTTTCACAACTATCGGCGATCTATCTCCATTTCGATTTTGTCGTATTTGCGACAGATCATTATTAATTTGCTGTCTCTGTTCTTCAGAAACATAATAGTTTTCCAAACCATAATTAATCAACCCATCTTGATAATTACCCTTTAAAGCTACCTGGTTATTAGGTAAATAAATAGGTCGCTCACTACTCACTCGCACTGGCCGCCAAGCTGGGGGAATACCACTATTAAAATTACGCCCGAAAGACTGTTGTTCTTGCAGAATCAAATATAAAGGACTGCCCTGATTTATTCTGCCATTTCTCAGAGAATTTTGTCTTTCCCAATCTCTCCAACCTGTTAATCTTCTCAAAGTTTCGCGGCGGGAGATATTATAATCAAGGGATAAAGCAGACCCCTGCAAAACATTATTAGAATATGCAGGTAGAGTTTGCAAAATCACACTTTTGCCCGTCATTTCTGTATACATTGCTTGACTTGGAACTGCCAAAATCAGCCCAATTTGTGCCATTAGAGGTGCTACTAATCGCCAAATTGGTAACGGTTGATTAGCTTTCTGTTCAGTAGCTATTAAGTAATCACGAAAAGTCAATTTTTCCGAAAACTCTTTCTCTGGAGTTAAGGTTTTCTTCGATTCAGGTGAATTATTTGTCATGATAAATAAGAGGTGATGTTAGTTATGAATAACCAATGACCAATGACTAAGAGGATTTTTAACGCAGAGATTTAGTATATTTGTCAATTCTAATTGCACAGTTTCCTACTGTTTCTTAGCCGCAGGACGCTCATTAAGGCGACGTTCAAACCAAAGACCGGCAGAAATCAGACCAGAACCACACAACACAAACACCAATGATCTAAACAGTAAATCGGTGTCGTATTCTAGCACCCGGCTGATAATTTGCAGGATGAATAATAGCATACCACACCAAAAATATAATCTGTTGCTTAACTTCAATCCTTCTTGAATCAACCCCCAAGCTAATGTTATCAACAAAACATTGAAAACAAAAATACCAAGTTCAGTAATTCGACCAATAGCTTGATGCCAAAAAGGTACGATGACAATAAAACTCAGAAAAATGCTAATGACAGTGACAGTAAAAAATGCTTCCTTCTGGTTTGGATGACGATGACGAAACAGAAATAACCATTGCAAAACTGCTAAACCGCTGAGAATTCCCAAATCAATTATTGGCAAAGATTGGAAAACAGTCGAGAAATTGTTTGGTGAATTACCATAACTATAACTTAAAGCTTGCCACTGCCAACGGAAAGACAACAGATAAAAAACTACAGCAAAACAAACTAATGCTAAATTACGGGCTATGGGTTGAAATAACCTATAATTAATGTTAGGAAAAAGCAAATCATCGTAACTCCAAAATAATGCAGGTGGGAGTGCTAAAGCAAAAGAAGCCACCCAAGGAATTACATCAGAAAAAGTCAACAATGGTAAAGGGTTGAGATTGTATTGTAAAGAAAGAGTAAAAGCAATTGCCGCTAATACAAAAATCACCCTTGAACGACATATATACGCTAAAGGTACAAACAGCAACCAAGAAATTAACGGCG
Organism: Anabaena sp. UHCC 0451; assembly: GCF_034931405.1. Classification (NCBI taxonomy): domain Bacteria; kingdom Bacillati; phylum Cyanobacteriota; class Cyanophyceae; order Nostocales; family Nostocaceae; genus Anabaena; species Anabaena sp. UHCC 0451. The sequence goes on from NZ_JAYGHA010000053.1 coordinate 12,135, forward strand.
TATGTCTGACTACTAAACGCGCCCAATTCAAATCATTAGAAGCAGACCAAAACTCTCTGAGTCCAAACCAATAACCAATTTGTAACAGGATAATAGCCAAAATACCTAAAGAATTTAGGGATAGACTATAAGCCATGACTAAAACACCAAACCCCCAAGCTAAAAACAACTGTGACGCTGAACCGCTAATATTGAATATCTGCGCCATCAGCATTAAAGTTGCACCTAAAATTAAGGCACTGAGAATTAGTAATGCCTCTCCTAATAGACGTTTACTACGTTGTTGTTTTTTACTTGCAGCATTAGAAAGTGTCGGTTCTCTCCAAGTCAAAAAACCAGTAATAGCAGTAGACAGAAAGAAACTCATCAACAATATAAATTTGACTTCCCTTGACCATGTTTGCCAATTTGCTGCTACAAAGATAATGACACCTAAAATTAAAAGCAAGCCACCCACAGCAATGGTTATTAATCCAGAACTTTCTTTGGCAGCTGCTTCTATTTTGTTAAACTGATAACGGTCTGCTAATTGCTGGTGTTGAGAAGAACTAATCAGTCCTTCATCTCGCCAAAGTTGTGCTTCTTGGCGTAATTTTCGCACAAAATTATCTAAGATCATGACCTCTCCGCTGCATAGGGGTTAGTTTTAGGACTTACGCAAGTGTCACACTAAAAATCTGTTGTAGGATGCGTCAGATATCAACAATCTGTTTATTTGCAGTATTTATGCAGTCTGACGCACCCTACCAATATGCCAGTTGCGTAAGTCCTGAGTTTAACAACTGTCAAAACACGGTTAGCTTCTAGCCAAAGGCCAGAAGCCGCGCTGGACGCGCTTTACAAACCTAATCTCAATGGTGGTCATTATATTTTCAGTATGCAGCCAAATACCTTAATTACACTGTTCTGTTGTAACAGTTTCCATAGTGTGCTAATTAGCTAAAATTACTCAATTCTTGAATATGGAAAAGCCTTCAAATTTATTACTGAAAGTATCGCGCTGTTTATTTGAAAATGCTGATGAACAAACAAAGTTTATTGAAGCTTTAGTTAATCCTCAACCATTTTCACCTTCTATTCTTTGGTGTCAAGATAAACCAGAAACTTCACTTTTTGCAGTAGAAGCACCAACACCTTGGCAACCCAAATTTGTAGACCGGTTACAAATAGGAGAAAAACCCGGTCAACATCCCCTACATAAACAAGGATATTTTTATTGTTTAGATTTTTCTTCTGTATTTGCTGCTTCTGTTTTGTTAACAATTAATCAACCAGTATCTTTAGTGTTTGATATGTGTGCTGCCCCAGGTGGCAAAAGTGTATTTGCTTGGAAAGCATTACAACCTGATTTACTGATTAGTAATGAGGTAATTGGTAAAAGGTTAGGAATGCTAATTTCTAATTTGAAACGTTGCCAAATTCAACCTAGTGGCGTAGTACATCGAGATTCTAGTATTTTTGCAGATATGTTTTCCCAATCTAGTCATTTAGTCATGGTTGATGCACCATGTACTGGTCAGTCTTTATTAGCTAAAGGTGAAAAAGCACCGGGATGTTTTCATCATACCTCAATTAATAAAAGTGCCAATCGGCAAAAAAGAATTATTGCTAACTCAGCGCAAGTTGTCGCACCTCAAGGTTATTTGGCTTATATGACTTGCACTTATTCCCCAGAAGAAAATGAGCAGGTATGTGAATGGTTTTTACAAAAATTTCCCCAATTTCAAGCTGTGGAAGTTAGTTATTTATCAAAATATCAATCACATTTAACTCACATTCCTTGTTATCGGATGTTTCCCCAAGATGGTTTGGGTGCTGGTGCATTTACAGTGTTGTTTAAAAATATGGCTGAGGATAAAGGAGAAAAGGTCAATTTAGATCATCTAATTTCTATGTGTAAATACGAAACTTTGACAAAAACAGCATAAATTGCCAATTCCCTGACTTTTATCATAAGTTGGGGATTTTGTTGTTTACGAATAATTCAGAATGCCTATATTCTTTAATATAACTTCATGTTTAACTTAAGTAACATTACTATAGACTTAATTATACAAAATCCCAGAAAATAGTAAATAGACCGCTCAATAGTAACAGGGTGTACATCACAATGGATGAACTAACACTACACAACAGCCAGGATAACCTCAATCCTTGTTCTGGATTGGAAAACAACGGTTTTTTAGATAGCAAGATTTTTAATCCTCTGGAAGCAAAGCCTCGCATTAATCCATCGTCATTATCTCCAATTGAGGCAGTACAAAACTGGTCAAAGATTGTACCTGAGAGGCTATTATGGGATGATAGTTTTGGTTGGCAACCTGAGATAGCTGAAACCCTACAACAATTCGCACAGTCCCCAGATTTTCAGTCACAAACACACTTCATTTTCGGTGATAATTTCAATGCTGGGAAATTAAAGGAAATTACTTCTGGGTGGTTGGTTGGTGATTTTAGTTCTTTACCACAGATAGAAGTTTTAAACTCACCCGTATTTCCCACAGGGACTTTAGGCGTTTTTGCCGCACAAACAGAAAAAATATATATTTCCGAAATATTACTTAGCAGTGGAAATACTGAACTAATTCAAAAAACAGTTCTAGAAGAAGTTGGACATTGGGTTGATAAAGAAATCAATGCAGTAGATACTCCTGGTGATGAAGGACAATTATTTGCAGCATTCCTTACAGGTAAACATCTGAACGCAGCGCAGATTGCAGAGATTAAAACTGAAGATGATACAACCACAATTGTTGTAGATGGTCAATCTTTAATAGTTGAACAAGCAACTTTATCTACAGTTACCATTAGTGCTAGTGATGCTAATGCAGCTGAAACTATCAATGGACAAACTCTAAACCCTGGTAAATTCACCATCAAACGTACTGGGGATATCACTTCAACCCTAGCCGTTAATTATACAGTTGGTGGCACGGCAACTAATGGTACAGATTACAACCAATTAACTGGTACTGCTACCTTTGGGGCTGGTTTATCTACAGCAACAATTGATTTGAGTGTGATTAATGATGCTCTCTTGGAAGCGAAAGAGACAGTCATAGTCACATTAGCTAGTAATACAAATTATCTACTGGGAACAGCAAAGACTGCTACAGTCAACATTGCAGATAACGACAAACCGACTATTACTATCCGTGCTAGTGATGCCACTGCGGCAGAAACTGTTACAGGACAAGCCGCAAATCCTGGTAGATTTACTCTCACTCGTACTGGGGATTTAAGTTCATCTCCGACGGTTAATTATACCGTTGCAGGTACGGCAATTAATGGCACTGATTACAACACATTAAGCAAGACTGTGACTTTTGCTGCTGGTTCTGCTACTGCGTTAATTAATGTCAATGTTAAAGATGATGCTGTCTATGAGGGGAATGAAACTGTCATTGTTAATTTAGCAAGTAGCGCCAATTATA
>NZ_JAYGHA010000053.1:15845-20898 GCF_034931405.1 Anabaena sp. UHCC 0451
AGGAACTGCGAAAACTGCTACTGTTAATTTAGTCGATAATGATTTATCAACTACTGTGAAACCGACTATTACTATTAGTACGAGTGATGCAAATGCAGGGGAAACGGTAGCTGGAACAACTGTAAATCGTGGTCAATTTAGATTGACAAGAACTGGGGATTTAAGTTCATCTTTGACGGTTAATTATGCTGTTGCAGGTACGGCTACTAATGGGACTGATTATCAATCATTAAGTGGTACGACTACTTTCTCTGCTGGTGCATCGACGGCTTTGATTAATGTTAATCCTGTTGATGATGCTCTGGTTGAGGGAAATGAGACGGTTATTGTGACTTTAGCTAGTAGTGCGAATTATGTTTTGGGTACTGCTAAGACGGGAACTGTCACTATTGTTGATAATGATCCTGCACCTTTTATTACTGTTACTTCACCCAATGGAGCAGAACCATTAGTTATTGGTTCAAATTATAATCTAAGTTGGGCGGATAATATTGCTGAAAATGTCAAGATTGATCTGTATAAAGGTGGAGTTTATAACCGCACAATTTTCAGTTCAACTTTATCAGATGGTAGTGAAAATTGGTTGTTACCTGCTGATTTAGTAGCTGGTTCTGATTATTCAATTAAGATTACCAGTGTTAATAATGGTAATGTTTCCGATTTGAGTAATAGTAATTTTAGTATTATTCCCAACCATACCGGATTAATTAACGACATCAACAAAGACGGTAAACATGACATTATGTGGCGTAGTTATAGCGATGGTGGTACAACACATTTCTGGGCTATGAACGGTGGTGGTACTAACTTAGGAGATGTTGATATTCCAGATTATCTCGATATGGCATGGCATCCTGTTGCTATGGCTGACTTTAATAATGACGGCAACATGGATATTGTCTGGCGTTATCATTGGATTGATAATACAGGACATAACCGCATCTGGTTAATGGATGGTAATAACCGTCTTGCTGAAGTAGGAATAGAGCGAGTTGCTGATAACAATTGGCATATTGTTGGCAGTGGTGACTTCAATTTAGATGGAAATGCTGATATTCTCTGGCGTAATTATGCAACAGGAGAAAATCACATTTGGCAAATGAGTGGAACAACACGCACTACCAGCATTATTCTTGCTCCTGTAACTGACTTAAATCAGCGTATTGTAGGAACAGGTGATTTTAATGGTGATGGTAAATCAGATATTTTATGGCGCAATGCAGCTACCGGGGAATTATATATCTGGTTTATGGATGGATTTGAGCAAAATCTTTCCTCATCACCTGATCTTACTTGGTCTGTTGCAGGTACAGGAGACATGAATAATGATGGTAAATCGGATATTATTTGGCGTAATCTTAACACAGGCGAAAATACAGCTTGGTTGATGAATGGTGCAACTAAATTAGGTGATTTAGATATTCCTGATGCTCCCCGAGATTGGAATATTGTCGGCGATAGCGATATGATTCCTATTTGGACAGCCGAATATTTCAACAATAAAGACTTAGCAGGTACGCCTACTTACAGTGAAGGATTTATCAATATTACTGGTGGTTTTAGTAAAAATTGGGGTGCAGGTGCGCCACCAAATACACCTGTTGATAATTTCTCTGCAAGATACAAAACTCAACAGTATTTAGCTGCGGGACTCCACAAAATTAATGTTGCTGCTGATGATAGTGTACGGGTTTGGATTGGTAATCAATTAGTAATTGATAGCTGGGGAACTTTAGCTAGTAATCGTTTGGAATATTTTTCCGCACCTGGTGGTTTTTCTCCTGTCAAAGTTGAATACAAAGAAGAAGGGGGATCAGCGGGAATTAATTTTGAAGTTGTCAAGCATCAACGTTTTAATGATAGTCCTGACTCCTCTAAAGAATGGGCTGCTGTAGTTTTGAAAACGAATGGAGTAGGAACACCTTCAGCAAATTACAATGATCATATAGGCAATGAAATTGGTACGATTAAACTCGCCAGACGCAATGATGGCAAAGAAGGTATTAGTGCTTATTGGGGTACAGGCTCACCAAACGGAGATTCACGTCTTCCTGTTGATAACTTTTTTATTCGCGCTCACACCATAAGCTATTTTGATGGTGGTGAATATAAATTCCGCTTCAAAGCTGATGATGGTATCCAGCTTTTCGCTTACGGCGTATGGGGAACACAAGGAGGAGGTTATATCACGCCTCAAGACCAGTGGGTACAAGCCTATGGATATCAAGAAGTTACCTATACTTTGCCAGCGGGTTGGTATACTTTACACTTTCAGATGTGGGAAGGTGGGATTGATGCTCTGGTTGATGTGTCTTGGGAGAAGACTGTGGTAGCGCCAACTGGGTATTATAGTCAACTTAATACATTTAGCGAGTCCCAATGGGATCAACAAAGTGGTGATAATAACCAATTTGAAGCTAATCCATTAGGTGGTGGTGGGGATCAAAGATGGAAAACTGATGACCGAATTGAGCAGATATATACTGATCTTTCTCACACCATTTTTGGTTATCGCGTTGCCATGACTGCTGGATATGCCTATGACCAAAGTTACTACAATGGTCTTGGCAAATGGCACGCTGGTCTTGATATGGGTGCAGGTAATGGTACTACCATTAAAGCTGCAATTGGTGGTTCTGTTGCATGGATCAGCGGTTCAGCAGATGGTTACGTCTTTGTAGGTATTAATTCTGATGATGGTCGTCAATGGGTTTATGGACATTTAAAATCTACCAGTGGTCTATGGAATGGCAAACGAATTAATGCGGGAGACACTGTTGGTTTAGTTGGTTACTATGGTGGTGCGCCACACTTGCATCTAGAGGTACAAAATGGTCATGCTTATGGTAATACACAAGGAGCTATGACAAATCAGAGTACATTATTAAATGTAACTGTCAGTCCGCTTCTTGCTTATTGGCAATGGAGAAACCGATAGAAAGAATTGTTGTTCTTCTATTAAGGTGTAGGGGTTTAGCATTGCTAAACCCCTACGATATCGGGTAAACAAACCCATAAAATATTGGGTACAATGTCGGTTAATATCAGATGATTTCCATATCCAAGAATGTCGAAAATTAAGATAATTCAGCAACATCAAAATCATTGTAGATTTGTCACTGATAGTTAGTCGTGGGGTAAGGGTTTAGCAGTGCTAAACCCCTACGATATCTGTGGAAATTCTCACCAATAAAATATTGCCAAACCCCTGCGATATCAGGTAAAATATCCAATAAAATTAACATAATTATCCAATATAAAAATGCCCTATAATCCACAAATCCACCATCGCCGTTCTATTAGATTAAAAAATTACGATTACACCCAAGAAGGTGCATATTTCATCACCATTTGTACCAAAAATAAACAATGTATTTTTGGTGATATCAAACAAGGAGAAATGCAATTAAATTTATTAGGCACATTTGCCCGTGATTATTGGCAAGAAATCCCCCAACATTTCCCCCATATTAAATTAGATGTATTTGTGATTATGCCAAATCATATTCATGGCATATTATGGATTGTTGAAAAAATTAAAACAACAAATCAACAACGAAATTTTGGTGAAATGATTTCTGGTTCAATTCCTTGTGTGATTAGGTCTTATAAAAGTGCCGTTACTAAAAAGATTAATCAAATCTGCAATCAAAAAGGCATATCTTCCGTATGGCAAAAAAACTTTTATGAACATATTCATCAGAATCAAAAATCATTAGAAACTATTAGAAACTACATTTTTAATAATCCTTTAAATTGGGAAAATGATCCTGATAATCTTGGTCATATTTATTATGATGATACGTTGTTATTAAATGTCCCTTTTTAGCTTTAGGGTTGATCTGTGGGTGTTTAGGATTGTAGGGGTTTAGCATTGCTAAACCCCTACGTCTTCGGGATGATGGGATGCAATAGCGAAGCTGACCGTTCGCGCAGCGTGTCGAAGACATAGGTATCGCTTTTTGGGATGTGGGAGTGCGATCGCTTTTGGGAATGTGGGAGAGCGATCGCTTTTTGGGGATAAGAGTCAAAAAAGGCTATAATCATAATTGTACCTAAGTATGTACAACTCTAGCCATGAACATCGTCAACTTTAGCGAAGCAAGAAACAATTTTAAATCCGTACTAGATACAGTGGCCAATGATAAAAACTGTACTGTCATTGTTAGAAGAGATGCGGAAGATGCTGTAGTCATGTCTAAAAGTTATTATGACAGTCTGATAGAAACAGTTTATCTGTTAAAATCTCCTGCCAATGCTCAACATTTAGAAGAAGCGATCGCCGAATACAAAGCAGGGAAAACACAAGAACACGATTTAATCGATGCGTAAATTAGCTTGGGGTAGTAAAGCGTGGAAAGATTATCTTTATTGGCAATCTCAAGACAAGAAAACTTTAAAAAGAATCAATCAACTTATCCAAGATACTTTATCAGATCCCTTTGAAGGAATCGGTAAACCCGAACCTTTGAAAGAGAATTTGTCAGGTTTTTGGTCTCGCCGTATTGATGAAACAAATCGTCTTATTTATGCTATAGATGATGATTATCTGACAATTATTTCATGTCGCTATCATTATCAAGAATAATCAGTGCGATAGCGAACGCATTGCGTCCCGGAGGGAACTAGCACTCCGCAGGAATCGCTTTTAGGATGTGGGAGTGCGATAGCTCCGCTCGCCGCAGGCATCGCGCAAATAGCTCATCAAAACTTTTGCGGTTATAATTATTAGTAATCTGGTAAGTTATATTAGCTACTATGACTAACGCATTACAATACATCTGTGATTCAGAAGGACAAAGAGTTTCTGTAGTTGTTCCCATTGCTATTTGGCAAGAAATAATGGCTGAGAGAGAAACTGCTTATTTGTTAAGCAGTCCAGCCATGAAAGCGAGATTACTTACCGCTAGAAAACGTCAAGATGGAATTTCTTTGGAAGCAGCCTGTGAGAAACTTGGAATTTGATGCAGATGCTTTTGAGGACTTAGCTTGGTGGATCGAAAGCGATCGTAGAAAAGCGTTAAAAATCATCAAACTAATTCGTGAAGTACAA
>NZ_JAYGHA010000054.1:0-20361 GCF_034931405.1 Anabaena sp. UHCC 0451
CCCTATCCAAACTTACATCAAAATTTTGATGCTGACAATCAGCTAAAAACTAACCTGATATATACAATCTGTCTGGGAAAAAATTTGATAGACTAAGCTTCTATATAATTTGGTGTGAGACTAATCAAGAATTTACTATGTATAAATCAGATACAAAATTTTCAGTGTTGGGCTTACCAGTTCATGTGATGACAAACTACCCCAACTGGTTGATCAAATGCCTAGAAGAAGGTAGAGGAACTCATGTAGTTACTCTCAATGCAGAAATGACTATGCAAGCAGAACGGAATCGATCCCTTGCAGAAGTAATTCAAAATGCTGATTTAGTTATTCCAGACGGTGCAGGGGTTGTTTTGTATTTGCAGTGTCTATTAAGACAAGAAGTAAAACGTTGTCCAGGAATTGAATTAGCAGAAAAACTCTTACAAGAACTCGGTCAACAGAAAATACCTAATAAAGTATTTTTCTATGGAGGAGCTACGGGAGTAGCCGCAATCGCCGCAGAATTTTGGCAGCAGGAGATTCCAGAGTTGAATATAGTCGGTACATACTCTGGATATCATTCACCAGAAGAAGAACAAATATTACAGCAAACATTAGCTCAATTACAGCCACAAATCATTTTTGTTGGTTTGGGAGTACCACGTCAAGAGTTATGGATCGCCAAAAACCGCCATTTATGTCCCCAAGCAATTTGGATCGGTGTTGGTGGCAGTTTTGATATTTGGTCAGGGAGAAAAACTCGCGCTCCTCTTTGGTTGGCAAATAACAATTTAGAATGGCTATACCGTTTGTATCAAGAACCTTGGCGTTGGCGACGAATGCTGGCTTTACCTGAGTTTGTATTCAAAGCCTTGTTTTATCGCTTAACTGATAGAAGTATACACAGTGCTGGGTACTGATTGGTGATTGGTGATTGGTAAATAGGAATGTCTATAAATGTCAACAGTTTACATAACAGAAGACACAGATAGTCAACAGCAGGATAGTCAAGTTGGTTCAATGGTGGAGTTGCGCTCTGTATCCAAGACTTATACTAACGGCTATAATGCCCTGCTGGATGTGAATATCAAGATCAAAAAGGGAGAATTTCTATTTATTACAGGACCGAGTGGTTCTGGTAAATCGACCTTTTTAAAATTGCTTTATGGTCAAGAGTTACCCACCCAAGGAGAGATAATTGTTGATGATTTGAATGTAGAAAACTTGCGGGGCGATCGCTTGTCATTATTGCGGCGACGCATCGGCATTATTTTTCAAGACTATAAATTAATTCCCCAGCGTACTGTAGCAGAAAATGTAACTTTTGTACTGCAAGCTCAAGGCTACACCCGTAAAGAAATTCAAAGACGCTTAGAACCCACTTTAAAATTAGTAGGTTTATGGTCTAAAGCTGACTCTTTTCCTGATCAACTTTCTGGGGGAGAACAGCAGCGGGTAAGTATTGCCAGAGCAATTATTGCTACTCCTCCACTACTGCTGGCAGATGAACCAACGGGAAATCTTGATCCTGATAATTCCTGGCAAGTTATTGAAATTCTCCATAAATTAAATGCTTTTGGGGCAACTGTAATTGTCACTACCCATGATGAGCAACTGGTAAGACGGTGTAATCATCCCGTGGTTCAAGTGAAAAATGGCAGGTTATATCGAAAGTAGTAGGAACAGGGAACAGGGAACAGGGAACAGGGAACAGGGTAGAATTAATTAATCAACTTTTGCCTCTTGCCTTTTTCCTTCTTCCACTGATAACCGACAACTGACTAATAAACTTCGTGCTTAACTTTTGTAGATATAGGTACAATAGGTTTATTACTGCTGGATATTAGCATTTTTAAACCATCCAAGGTTTGCAAACTATTCAAAGCTGCTTCGCGAATTACGGCTTCTTCTTCCTGACTCAAGAGAAGTTTTAAGCACTCAATAACATCTTGTTTTAAAGAAGCATCAACTTGTTTACGAGTAATGAATTTAGTGAGTTGACGCACAGCCAGCAACCGTTTTAAGGTATCTGTTTCTGTTAAGTTATTCAATAATTGGTCGAGATATTCTTCCTCTCGATTTCCTTGAAAGCTCAAGATTTGCCACACCAAGAATACTAAAGTTAGCAATGTCCCAAAGCCTTGCACAATAGCACCAACAGCCAGCCAAGGACTTGGTGAATCAACCCAGATGGCAGCAGCTATGTAAGTAATTAAAGTAGCAATACCACCACTAGTAACGGCTAAAGCTAACCGCATATTGGCACTGTTTAAAAATCTGCGGATTTCTAACCAATTTAGTTGCCAGTTCCATTTAGGTATGGAGTAAGCCACGAGCATTACACCAATACCAACTGCAAGCGCCAAGAGCAATTTCCAGTTCCAAAACAGCATCGCAACGATGATTGTCAAGAAACCAAGAATGCTTCCTGGTTCAGATAACCGTTTTAATTTTCGTTGCTTTGGGCTTCCTGTCTTGATCTCTGGAAGCTGGTTGATTAATTGCCGCCAAGAAGACGAAGCCTGTGTCACAGTTTTTACCTATTTGATATCAGATTTCTTGATTCATGTAAGAATTCAGGTAAGGCGATAAGATCCCCGACTTCTAAGATCAATTTATCATTTATGGACACAATAAATCAAAGAAGTCGGGGATCTGGATATGAACGATCGCTATAGCTGAATACTTACGATTCATGCATATTATGCCCACTTCATCAGAATTATATTTGATTAATGGACTTTCTGCTGGAATTTCTCTATTTGTCGGTTCTTAGATTGCAAAACAAAACCGAAATTCATCGAGGGTAAAATTACCATCAAAACAACAGAAGTTAACCCTTTTAATACAACTTGCTGTTACGGATATCAAGGCATTTGGGGGTATATCTGAACCAGAATTAACAACATTGGCTGTCCCTAAAACTGATTCGTTAACTAATTGACCATTTTGGTTATAGGCGGAGAGGACTAACCGCTGTGAACTAGTAACTAAAGCACTGACAAAACTTGCCGGACGTAAGAAAGTAACTTCTAAAGAGCCGCTTTTGGGAGATCCCATAACAACTTTTAGTCCTGAACGGCTGGGAAATGCTGGATTTGATGGTTGGATCACTAAAGAATTATCAAAAATCAGTCCCCAGTGTTTAAATTGATTGTGTAATTTTTCAAAAGATTTTAAATCATCAAAATTTAACCGAATACATCTAGGTGGAATTATCTGATCACTATCTGTATTTTCCTCGACAATATCCTGCCACACTGAAGTAATAATTTGGTTTTGTATACCAGACCTGTCAGACTCAAATATAGTGTTTTCACGCATTCGTACTGGATCTGATGGAAAAGTAGCCTGATTTAGCATGACACCCCGTTTTCACATTCTCTACAAATTAACTACTTCAAGAAAAAATTTTTTCCTGACTGAATGCTCGGAACCAAATTCGCTGATGGACTTAGCCGCTACTTTAACTTTTGGTTAACAGCTATATGCGTAGGTCATTAACCATTTTTAGGATCATAATAGATATATCCATGTAGTTACAAAAATTAACCAATAATAATTATGCTGCAACCACTAGGATTTGAGCAATTTTCTATCAATACCTCATTAGGTAGAATGGTATATTATACTGCTAGTAGCTCACTTTGGCAGGATAAAAGTGAACCAGCTGACAGGGAAACTTTATTGTTTCTGCATGGTTTTGGTGGTGGATCTTCTGCTTATGAGTGGTCGAAGGTATATCCAGCTTTTGCTGCTGAATATCGAGTAATTGCACCAGATTTAATCGGTTGGGGTCGATCTGAGCATCCACAACGCAGTTACAGAATTGAGGATTATTTAACGACGATTCAAGAGTTTATTGAGCAGACCTGTACAGAACCTGTGATGGTAATAGCTTCTTCTTTGACAGCAGCGTTTATCATTCGAGTAGCGATTATCCGTCCTGATTTATTTAAATCTTTAGTTCTCGTCAGCCCTTCTGGACTTTCTGACTTTGGCCAAGACTACTCTCGCAGCTTTTTTGCCCAGTTGGTGAGCGTTCCTGTGGTTGACCGCTTGCTATATAGTACAGGAATTGCTACTGATGGGGGTATTCGCAGTTTTTTAGAACAACGACAATTTGCCCAGTCAAATCGAGTTTATCAAGAGATTGTGGATGCTTATTTAGAATCTGCTCAACAACCAAATGCTGAATATTCAGCACTTTCTTTTGTCCGTGGAGACTTATGTTTTGATTTGTCTCTTTACATTCAACAGTTAACAACTCCCACTGCTATTATTTGGGGACAAAAATCACAATTTACAGGACCTGAAATTGGTCGTCGTTTTGCGGAAATGAATCCCCAAAGTATTAGATTTTTTCAACCTTTAGAAAATGTGGGATTAACTCCGCAATTAGAATTACCTGCGGTGGCAATTGGATTAATTCGGAAATTTTTAACTTTGCTGAATGGGTAAGTGGGGATTGGGGATTGGGGACTGGGGATTGGGGATTGGGGACTGGGGATTGGGAAGAAAAATTTTAGATTTTAGATTTTAGATTTTAGATTGGAGTTAACAAAATCCAAAATCCAAAATCCAAAATCCAAAATTGAATTACCCATTACCAAAATATTTATTATTTATCTTGTAAACGAATATCAATGACGGAAGCGTTGAAATTATAGTTAAAACCTTCTAATTCAAAAGGCATACCAATTTTTACTTTACTATTACCTAAAACTGGACCGCTATCGTTAACTTGAGCTTTACCTTCTAGAGTTAAAAGAAAATCTGTACTATAATTATTGGATCTAGGATCTGTTAATTCTTTAACTGAACCATCTGGTTGAGGCACGGTGACAGTTCTTTCTAGCTGTTGAATAGATTTAATGCCAATTTGTCCATAAGGTTGATTACGAATAATCACATTGGTTTTACCACCCTTACTAAATCCTTGTTTAAATAACTGTTCAGGGTCACGGACATTTAAACCACGCACTACTAAGTCTACTTCAATAGGTACTGTTTTTGTGCCGACTTGAGCTACAGAACCGGAAGTTCCGGGAAATATAAATATACCAACTATAACTAGTAAGATTACCAGCGCAGCACCTAAATCGAGTAAGTTGATTTTGCCGAATAAGCGACCTTTGGAATCTAAAATACGCATAATAAGTTTGTTGAGATTAAAGTGAAGTAAAATCAGATTTTAGAGGCAAGTAACCATTTTATGTTAATTAACCGTTACTAGCCCTAGTTGATAATCAATCAAAACGGCTAGATAGTGCAGTTACGCGATAGTCTATCATGACTGGGACTGTTGGGAGCAGCAACGCCAGAAGGCTAACTCAGAAAGCTGTTGATAATTTCTGATTGTTAATCATAGTGCAGAAGGTATTGAGTTAAGAATGCAACTTAGACATCTATAAATACGTCTCCTATTTTAAGTTCTTACACACATCTCTTTTGATTGGATTATGATTAACTGGAATGGATTTTTGGCAAGTTATCGTTTATGGCGGCGGCGCTGGTTTTACCCGTTTATTTCTGTAAGTGTCGCTCTTAGTCTGTGCTTGAGTACACCATTACCAAGCAAAGCTATAGATTTATTACCACTTTTATTTCAAGGTGTACAAATATTTCAGTTATCTAATTTATCTACTCGTCAGGAAATTGATCTTGGTAAGCAGATGAATGATGAGTTGCGCCAAGAAGTGAGAATTTCTCGTAATCAACAGCTTAATAGCTATGTAGAGCAGATTGGCAGACGGTTAGCGGCTAATAGCGATCGCAATATCCCTTATACTTTTCAGGTAGTTGAGGACGAGGCAGTTAACGCTTTTGCTACTACTGGCGGGTTTGTTTATATTAATGAAGGGTTGATTAAAACTGCGGAAAATGAAGCAGAACTAGCAAGTGTAATTGGTCACGAGATGGGTCATATTGAAGGTAAACACTTAATCAAGCAGATGCAACAAAGAGCGATCGCTAGTGGTGTTGCTAGTGCAACTGGCTTAAATCGTAGCCAAGCAGTAGGTATAGGTGTTGATTTAGCTCTCAATCGTCCACGCAGTCGCCAGGATGAATATGATGCTGACAAAAGAGGATTGAGAGCTTTAACACGGGCTGGTTATGCGCCCTCAGCAATGGTTTCGTTTATGAAAAAGTTACAGGGAAGAAGTTCAATTCCCACCTTTTTAAGTACACATCCAGGCGCGAGCGATCGCGTTAAGTCTCTCCAACGCCAAATAGATAATCAAACAGGTAATAGCAGTTACGGACTAGACAACGCTGCATATCAAGCTAAAATCCGCGCATTATTACGGTAATAATTACCAGCCTCTGTTCGTTACTTGATCAATTAATTATGAATTTTTAACAGGTGCGTTGTTTGTGACGACGATTAACTTTGATCTCCTTTGGTTCAATCCTAGTAACCGCTTTTGCTAAAGGTAAAGTACGAACAGAGTTGTTAAAAACATTGGCTTGATAAACCAAGTTATTAGTAATATCCAGTCCAGTTAACCAACCACTGCGGGGATGATAAGCACCAGTATCAATATCTAACCAGCCTTCTCCCTGTGCTAATTGACCAGGGGCAACTCTTGGTAAAGTGAAGGTGATGGTATGACCGACGATAATTAACTTTTCGGTAAAATAAGGCAGTTCCATGCTGTGAAATTCATCACGTATCCAGCAAAGTTCCTCTGCGGTTTGCTCTGATACAGACTTTCTAGGGTCAACACCTGCATGGGTTAACCAAACATCCTCCAAGTCAAGATATGTGGGCAGATTTGCAAACCAATCTAGATGATCTGGGGGAATTTTGGCACCTTGATAACTGGTAATAGTTGCTTGTCCCCCACTATAAAGCCATGCCTGTATAGCTTGATTAGAGTTAAAATTATGAGCCATGACATTTAAAAGCATCTGCTCATGATTACCTAGCAAACAAGGATAGTTATTTTCTTTCACAAAATTTACTACCTGTGCGCTTTGAGGACCACGATCTATTAAGTCTCCCAAAAAATAGACCTGATCTGCTGATGAGGGTGCAATTTCTTTCAGAAGTATCATTAAACCTTGATAGTAACCATGCACATCCCCAATAATAATTCTGCGTGGGTTAATTTCGCTCATCGGCTTTTGCCTTGAATAAATTTCCTAATATAGTTTGTAGTTTGACGACAGTTTTATGTGTCTGATTTACATCTGTAATAGTCACTAAGGACTGATTAATTAAATAATTTATATTTAACAAAAATTTTCAGTATCGTAAGTGAATATTGCATCAGATCCAAAATGGTGATTTTTGGTCTTATGCCTACTAGTATAGCTTAGAATAGAGACGATCACCGATTACTTAACTTGGCTTATCACAATGTCTGATCAGTTCTCTCCAGAAATTAGCGATCGCATTTGCAAACATATGAACGAAGATCATGCAAATGCTGTAGTTATTTACGCCCAGGCTTTTGGTAACATCGAAAATGTCACCACAGCCCAGATGCTATCGATTGATGCCCAGGGCATGAATTTAACCGCACAGGTGAATGGAGAAACAGTACCTGTTCGAGTCCAGTTTGATCATGTTTTAGCCGATGCCGAAGATGCTCATCAAACCTTGATTGCAATGGTGAAGCAAGGGCGGGTAAAGGCTTAAAATCTGCTGAAAATAAGCATCAATACCACTTAACAAATTAGACAAAAGAACCAACCACTAAATTGTTAAGTGATATTACAAACCTTGGCAAAATATTGAGAAATCGCCAGTCAGCCAAACATAGTTCTAAGGTAGAACCTATAGGATAAAATTGAGGCACATAAGATGAATAAGAATAATATTCAAAACTATCGCTTTGTTTGCACCTTGACATTTGGTGATATTTACGGTCAAATAATCGTTTGGTTAATCACAATTACCATTAGTTTGGCATCGGCTTTGGCGCTAATGGGTGCAAAAAGACCAGTATATGCTTTAGCTACAGTGGGACTAGTCGTTTTCCTCACATTGCCTTTCTTGCTTTTTGCCTTTGTGACGACATTGTTAAATCATATTGAATTGGCTGCTGTAGAACCAGGGACAAAAACTGAACCTATACCCGGTAACGTTTCTCAGCAGCAGCCGATCCAAGCAACTAGTTGATAAATTGGTAATGGGTAATGGGTAATTTGGTAGTGGCAAGAAACTAATCAATAAGATAACATCCCTGTTTACAGACAGGGTATTTTTTTTTGGAATTGAGGTATTAAAAATGTTAGAACATGATGTGATTATTGTTGGTGGCGGATTGGCTGGATGTCGGGCGGCCTTAGAAATTGCTAGAATTGACCCTAGTTTAAATGTAGCAGTAGTTGCCAAAACTCATCCAATTCGTTCCCACTCAGTCGCAGCCCAAGGTGGAATGGCGGCATCCTTGAAAAATGTTGATCCAGAAGATAGTTGGGAAGCACACGCTTTTGATACTGTTAAAGGTTCTGATTATTTGGCAGATCAGGATGCTGTAGCTATTCTCACACAAGAAGCGCCGGATGTGGTAATTGATTTAGAACATTTGGGTGTTTTATTTTCCCGTCTCCCTGATGGACGCATTGCCCAAAGGGCTTTTGGTGGACATTCCCATAATCGCACCTGTTACGCTGCTGATAAAACCGGTCACGCAATTTTACATGAGTTAGTAAATAACTTGCGGCGTTATGGTGTGCAAATTTACGAAGAATGGTATGTAATGCGCCTGATATTAGAAGATGGTCAGGCAAAAGGTTTGGTGATGTTTCACCTGTTAGATGGACATATTGAGGTGGTGCGGGCTAAGGCAGTGATGTTTGCGACGGGGGGATATGGTCGCGTTTATAACACTACGTCTAATGATTATGCTTCCACAGGTGATGGTTTGGCAATGACAGCGATCGCTGGTTTGCCTTTAGAAGATATGGAATTTGTGCAATTTCACCCAACAGGCTTGTATCCAGTAGGGGTGCTAATTTCCGAAGCTGTGCGGGGGGAAGGTGCTTATTTAATCAATGCTGATGGCGATCGCTTTATGGCCAATTATGCCCCCAGTCGGATGGAACTTGCACCCCGTGATATTACCTCAAGAGCGATCGCTTACGAAATTCGCGCTGGAAGAGGTGTAAATTCTGACGGTAGCGCAGGTGGTAAATTTGTTTACCTTGATTTGCGCCATCTTGGTAAAGAAAAAATCATGAGTCGCGTACCCTTTTGCTGGGAAGAAGCCCATCGTTTGGTAGGTGTAGATGCCGTGACTCAACCCATGCCAGTACGTCCCACAATTCATTATTGCATGGGTGGTATACCAGTAAACACAGATGGACAAGTTCGCAGCAGTGCAGATGAATTAGTAGAAGGCTTTTTTGCGGCTGGGGAAACCTCTTGCGTTTCCGTTCACGGTGCAAATCGTCTCGGTAGTAATTCGCTGTTAGAATGTGTAGTTTATGGCAAGCGAACCGGGGCAAGTATAGCTAGATATGTGCAGAATCGCAAATTACCAAATGTAAATGAGCAACATTATATTACCGAAGCAAAACAAGAAATTCAAAGTTTATTAGAACAACCTGGAAAATATCGAATTAATCAAATTCGTCAAGAATTTCAAGACACCATGACAGAATTTTGTGGCGTATTTAGAACCTCAGAATTAATGAGTGAAGGTTTGCAGAAATTAGGAGAATTACAACAACAATATCCACAGGTTTATTTAGATGATAAAGGCAGTTGTTGGAATACAGAATTAGTCGAAGCTTTAGAATTGAAAAGTTTAATGATAGTAGGACAGACAATTTTAACATCAGCTTTAAATCGTCAAGAAAGTAGAGGCGCACATTTTCGGGAAGATTTTGCAAATCGGGATGATAGTAATTTCTTGAAACATACAATGGCTTATTATTCACCTGAGGGTATTGATATTGAATATATGCCGGTGGTGGTGAATATGTTTGAGCCAAAGGAGAGGAAATATTAAAATTACTGACAGGATTTTTTGATTTCACGCAAAGGCGCAAAGGAGCAAAGGAAGAGAAGAAGATGAAAACTCTTCTTTCTCTGCGTTCTCTGCGTCTGGAGCGGTTCGTTTATTCCAAGTTCTTAGGGCTGATTATTTGAGTTCTATACCAAAAGTATTGTAACTGAGCTATAATATAAATGTACTATCTATTTTGTGTTTAAGTAGGCAAACATTTTATACTTTGAGGCATTTATTATGATTTCTGAAAACCTTAGAAATGTTGTCAATAGCATCCTTTTACGTCATAGAGAGCTTTTTCAAGAAAGCCCAAGTCCTATGAAACTTCAAAAGCTGTGCTACTACGTTCAGGCTATATATATGGCAACTCATGATGGAGAAACATTATTTGAGGAAGATTTTGAAGCGTGGACATACGGACCAGTGATTAGAGATTTATATCACGAGTTTAAACAGTATGGATGGAAGAGTATAGAAGATGAAGTTGAAATCCCAGAATTAGAACAAGAAATAGAGGAATTTATTGAGCTAATTGTTGAAGCTTATGGTCGATATGATGGAGCAGCTTTAAGCACTATGACACATCGTGAAGAACCCTGGTTAGATGCGAGAAAAGGATTAACAGAAACAGAAGGTTCTGATGCTATTATCTCTAAAGAATCCATGAAAGGATTCTTTGAAAAAAGGCTGACTCCTTATGCAGGAGTAGAAAATGGCTAAAAAGCAATCCATCGAGAGGATCATAAAATCTAGTGCAGAGGATTCATATAAGCAAGTCACTAATGAAAAACTGAAGATTTCTTTTCAATATATTGATTGGGAATCAGAAGAGTTTTTTATTCATGGATTATCTAAAACATACTATCAACTTCTTTTTGAGGCTTTTCATGAAATACAGATGGCGACATCTGATGAAATTAAACAGCAGATACACCCAAGATTAACTCCTAAATTTATCAACTGGAAAGGAGATAGTACACTAACACGACGACATTTTCCAGATAAAATAAAAAAATCATTAATTCCCCAGTGTGGTAATGATGAGAATGAACTACAAAAACAGTTTGAAGAAATAACAAGAGATTCCTTTGAACTGAGAGTTGCTAGAACTTATGGAAGAATACATGGTTTTATTTTTGATAATACTTTTTACATAGTATGGTTTGACCCTGCTCATAATCTCTTTCCTGGATTAGATGATAAAAGAAAAGTCAAAAAAATTAAACTCCCTGAAGAAATTAGACAAGTAAAATCTTTTTGTCCAGAAGAAATTAATCGTATTAAACAAGAAAATATATCTCTCTATCAAGAAAATCAAGAACTTCTGCAAAAAAACGAAGAGTTAATGAAACTTTTGGATACATTAACTACTCCTGATACGTAGAATTTAATTTTAATATCCATAAAAATCAACATATAATAATTAGCAATAGATATTTTAATATACACCCCTCCTCTCTGCGCCTCTGCGTGAGAAAATAAAAACATCTACCACCAATAAACAAAACCATAATGCTTACCCAAGATAAAGAACAAGATAAAACCCAAATAAACTGGAAACCCATCATTAAAAAATTCATCGCTGTCCTGGGTGAAAAAGGGGTAGTCCAACGCAAAGAAGAACTATTAACCTACGAATGTGACGGTTTAACCAGTTACCGTCAACGTCCCGCAGTCGCAGTTTTACCCCGCACCACCAAACAAGTAGCGGAAGTTGTAAAAATATGTAATCAATATTCTGTCCCCTTCATCGCTAGAGGTTCAGGAACCGGTTTATCAGGAGGCGCTTTACCCGGTGAAGATTCAGTTTTAATTGTCACATCTTTAATGCGGCAAATTCTCAAAATTGATTTAGAAAATCAGCGTGCTATTGTGCAACCAGGGGTAATTAATAGCTGGGTGACACAAGCAGTCAGCGGTGCTGGTTTTTATTACGCACCAGACCCTTCTAGTCAAATTATCTGCTCAATTGGTGGTAATATTGCTGAAAATTCGGGGGGTGTTCATTGTTTAAAATACGGTGTCACAACTAATCATGTTTTGGGTTTAAAACTGGTGCTTCCTGATGGTTCAATTGTTGATGTAGGTGGACAAATTCCCGAAATGCCAGGTTATGATTTAACAGGTGTTTTTGTGGGTTCAGAAGGAACTTTAGGAATTGCTACAGAAATAACTTTAAAAATCCTCAAAAGTGCTGAATCAATTTGTGTTTTATTAGCAGATTTTACCAGTGTGGAAGCTGCGGCTGCAACTGTTTCTGATATTATCAGTGCTGGCATTATTCCTGGTGGCATGGAAATGATGGATAATGTTAGTATTAACGCTGTGGAAGATGTGGTTGCTACTAATTGTTATCCCCGTGATGCGACGGCAATTTTGTTAGTAGAAATTGATGGTTTAGAAGTAGAAGTTGCTGAAAATAAACAGAGAGTAGCAGAAATTTGTTTAAAAAATGGGGCACGAAATATTACTGCTGCTGCTGACCCAGAAACCAGATTAAAATTATGGAAAGGGAGAAAAGCGGCTTTTGCGGCTGCGGGACATATTAGCCCTGATTATTATGTCCAAGATGGGGTAATTCCTCGGACTCAATTACCTTATGTATTGAATGAAATTGAGGCTATCAGCAAAAAATACGGTTATCAAATTGCTAATGTGTTTCATGCTGGGGATGGAAATCTTCATCCTTTGATTTTATTTGATAATTCTATCCCTGGAGAGTTGGAAAAAGTCGAAGAAGCGGGGGGAGAAATTCTCAAATTGTGTGTAAAAGTTGGTGGTAGCATTTCTGGTGAACATGGTATTGGTGCGGATAAAAAGTGTTATATGCCAGATATGTTTAGTGATGCGGATTTAGAAACTATGCAATGGGTAAGGCAAGTTTTTAATCCTCAAGGTTTGGCTAACCCTGGTAAAATTTTTCCTACACCGCGTACCTGTGGGGAAGCTGCAAAAGCATCACATCAGCAGTTTACCGGGGTGGAAAGGTTTTAATTTGATCTCCCCAACCCTTTTTAAGGGGGGCTAATATCATATCATTCAGGACTTACGCAACTGGCGCATTGGTAGGGTGCGTCAGATATCAAGAATCTGTTTATTTACAGGATTTATGCAGTCTGACGCACCCTACAACAGATTTTTGGTGTGACACTTGCGTAAGTCCTATCATTATATAATCCTGACGAATAATGTTTAATTTTGTAGTTATATATGAGAATATAAAAAAATTAGTTTAGTTTGCAGATGAATAGGGTGATACGCCGTTGTTTTTCATTATTACTGTGTTTAGGGTTTGTGATTAGTTTAACAGTATTTCCAATTTCTTCTACTTCGGTTTCTCCTCAAAAAACAAGTTCTCTAATCACAGAAATTCGCGGTGTTTGGCTGACTAATGTCGCTAGTGGTGTGCTTTTTATGCCTTGGGGTTTGGAACGGGCAATAAATCAATTATCAGCACTTAATTTTAATACAATTTATCCGGTGGCGTGGAACAGAGGTTATACTTTTTATAAAAGTCAGGTTGCTAAAGATATTATTGGTGAAGATACCGAACCTTTTTTGAATTTAATGAATCACGGAAATGATGTTTTATCGAAGTTGCTAAGATTGGCAAAAAATAAAAATTTAAGTGTGATTCCTTGGTTTGAATATGGGTTTATGACTCCGGTTAATTCGGCGTTAGGTAAAGCACACCCAGAATGGTTAACAAGTGGGCAACAAGGTATAAATTCTGTTCCAGAAAATCTGCCGGAGGAAATTAATAATAATGGTGTTTTTAATCGGCAGTTATGGTTAAATCCTCTCCATCCCCAAGTGCAGAAATTTATGCTGGGGTTAATTTTGGAAGTTGTCAAAAATTACGATGTTGATGGAATTCAAGTTGATGATCATTTTGGAATGCCTGTACAATTTGGTTATGATTCATTTACTGTTAAACTTTACCAAAAAGAACATTTAGGTAAGACTCCACCAACTGATCCTTTTGATGCAGAATGGATGGGATGGAGGGCAGATAAATTAACTGATTTTATGGTGAAAATAAATCAAGAAGTGAAGAAAATCAAGCCGCAAGCGAAAATATCTCTTTCTCCCAATTCTCATTATTATGCCTATAAATACTATCTACAAGATTGGGAAACTTGGGTAAATAAGGGTTTGGTAGATGAGTTGATTTTGCAGGTATATCGAGATGATAAAAATTCTTTTATTAGGGAAATTGAACAACCTGCGGTAAAATTAGCTATGACTAAAATTCCTGTGAGTATTGGTATTTCTACAGGAACGTTAGTTAGTCCTGTGGATATTGAACGCATTAAAGAGAAGGTTAAAATTGTGCGCGATACCTCCGGTGCGCGAGGCGATCGCAAATTTTTTGGCTTTTCTTTTTTCTATTGGGAAAGTTTGTGGGGTTACATCTCTCCTGAATCACCTCAAAAGCGAAGGAAGGCTTTTTTAGAGATGTTTTCTAATCAAGCTGTTAAACCTTTAAAACTAAAAAAAATGTGATGCAATTAGCAGCTATAAAAACTAAATTCAGTAAAATTAATATTTTAACTTTTCCTTTGTTGTGGAGTTGCGTTACTTGCAGCAGTTTTTTGTTAAGTCTGCTGGTGATTGAAATTGGTGAAAAGCCTGATGTGGGAATCTTAAAAGCTGCTATTGGTGGATTAGTTATCGCACTCCCTCAATCTTATCTCCTCAGACGCACTATTTCACCTTTAAGCTGGATAGTTTCCACGGTGTTAGGTTGGGTAATCATCACCGCTACAGGTGTAGGTGCAGTAGGTTGGTTTGTACTATCAACAGATTTTTTATATTACCGAATCTTCTTTGGAATTATTTCTGGGGGTATTGGTGGTTTAGTGATTGGACTGATACAATGGTGGTTAGCTATACCCTCATCACGTACTTGGGGATGGTGTTGGATGTTCCTAAGTTCTGCAAGTTGGGCAGTAGCTTTAGGTATTGGTGCGATGACAGGTCGCTTTTTGTATAATCTGACACAGCTATTTCTGAGTGAGGTTGTTGGTTTAGGTGTTACCTGGTTGCTAGTGAGTATCCTGACAGGAATAAGTGCTTGCAGATTGCTGAAGTGACTGGGAACAGCAAGCCCTAATTAATAACCAATGACTGGAAATATGAAGAATTACAACAAATATGAAAAATATTTGAGTTTCTAAATCGGTATATGCCAGAATCTTAAAACATTATTGATAATAACTTCAGTATACATAATATAAACTAATATGTATTCTTGCCTGCAACTAGCAATGCAGGTTGAAAATTTATCCCTATTAGCTGACCGATATTTCGGTTAAAAAGTAGAGACAGATATAAATATCCATAAGTAAAATATGAGCATTACTTAGCTTTAGGTGCTAAGGAGGATTTGTCAACAGCATGAAAATAAATCCAGTTCAAACTATTCCAGATTTGACTAAATCAACAACGTTTTCAGAGATTTTATTCGGTATTGAACTGGATGAAAAAAGCAGTTGTGAACAATTTCTCTTAGGTATTGCATTCCAGCAGTCGGAAATGCAAAAGGAGGTAAAATATCTACAAGAGCAACTAGAATTACAAAAGCAACATCATCTATCCCAGTTACAGCAAGTGCAGAATTTTCATGCACTGATACGACGAATGACTGAAAAAATCCGTGATAGTGTAGAAATTCACCAATTACTACAAACTGCGGTTGAAGAATTATCACAATTATTACAATTAGAACGATGTCAAATTGAACTTTATGATACTAGTCAAACCTCAGCTATTGTTACCTGTGAATATAGTTCTAGTTCACCCCGATGTCAGGGATTAACTAGAAAAATTGCCGACTTTCCTGAAGTTTATCAGCCATTATTCCAAAAACAACCATTGCAATCTGTAGAAATTTTGCCCGGATGGAATTCACAAATCCAAGTTGTTTCTCAACTCGCTTGTCCAATTTTTGATGTTCAAGGGATTTTAGGAAATATTTGGTTAATTAAACCCACAGAAGAAAGATTTCAAGAATTTGAGATATCATTAGTGTTAGAAGTAGCTAATGAATGTGCGATCGCAATTCGTCAATCTCAACTTCAAGAAAAAACCAAAGCACAGATTAAAGAACTGGAAAAACGAGAACGTCATAAAAACGAATTCCTTAAAACCCTTTCTCAAGAACTCCGCACACCTGTTACCAGCATTAGTCTTGCTGCTCAAACCCTAGAAAGTTTACTCACTCCCCATGGTACTTTTGATCTAGAACCAGTACCGCAGCTTTTGCAGATTTTACATAACGAATGTGGACGCGAGAGTAAATTAATTAATGATTTGCTGACTCTCACCTATCTCAAAATCGAACCTGAACCACCCACATTAATCGCTATTGACTTAAAAACTTGGCTAACTCCCATTGTCGAATCTTTTCGGAATGTTGCCCATTGTCAGCAACAAAACTTAAATTTGCATATTCAGAAAAAAATTCCGTCTTTAGAAACCGATATTACCGATTTTGAGCGAATTATCCGCGAACTTATCAATCATGCTTGTCAATGCACCCCCGCAGGTGAAACAATTACCGTCTCTGCTAATTTGGTTGCAGAAGCAATAGAGTTAAAAGTCAGCTATTCGGGTGTAAAAATCCCCACTCACGAACTAACAAGGGTTTTTCAGCCATTTTACCGCTTTACTAAAAATGCTCCCTGGAAAACCAGCGATTCTGGATTAGAATTGGCTTTGGTAAAAGAGATGATAAAACGTTTAAATGGTGTAATAAAAGTACAAAGCGCAGATAATCAAATCACTTTCACGATTACATTCCCCCTCGAACCAGTTTTTTAACTGCACCACTAGCGCCAAAGTCAAAACTCTGCTATCATAATTTTTAGTGTGGGTGACTAGCTCAACGGTAGAGCAGTTGACTCTTAATCAATTGGTTGCGGGTTCGATTCCCTCGTCACCCACTAACCGCTATCAAGTCATCAAAAATATTCTATCATCCAGGGTGCGTTATGATTTTGCTAACGCACCCTAATTAGGGTTTGCTGAATAAAACTAAAACCGTTTATTAATAAGGGTTTTGCGAATTTTTAGAACAAAAAAGTGCAAGGGTTTGGCAAATTGAGTCTCAAAACAGTTGCATTTTTCCTTGTCGGATATAGGAAATTAAGTATATCCAGATGGCTGAAACTGTTCCCTGTTCCCTGTTCCCTGTTCCCTACCCTCACAGACAACTTTTTCAGCAAGCCCTAATTATTATTTGTTAAAGTGAAAACCATAATCTTTTTTACCATCTTCAAATCTATATTCACGATTGTACATATCATCGGGGTCATAACCAATATCACCCACAAAGCAGAAAGAAACTGCTAAATTAAAAGTTCTAGTTTCAAAAACAAATTCTTTGTGTGGTGACATTTTCAGGAAATCGTTTTTAAACTTCTTCCATTCTCTTTGGTTATGTCTATCCATAAATATATCTAGTTTTTGTAAGCGGTTTAACCATTCATCTTTTTCAATGATTACCGTATCTGCATCTTTTTCTTCAAATTCTAAATAAATCTCTTCTAATATTTTCCGTATTTCCTTGGGATATCTACCAGCTAAAGCTAAAAATGCAATTAAAGATTGCTTACATTCTGGTGATGGTTCAACTTTCCAAGTTGTATCATTAGATGTGGGAGTCCAGATAATTTTAATAATTTTGCAAATATTAATTAATCGCTTTGCAGTTCTGGGAGTTAAATCAACGTGCTGACAACATTCCGATATCCATTGAAATTCTTCAGCAGTAAATCTTTCAAAACTCACTAACGGGTCAGTATTTGCAGAATGTTGAATTTTTCTATTATTCTCCTCTTTACTTGGTTCAGAAATACCTTTAACACCTATATTTTTAGTAGGAAGAGATTTAGTAGGAATAGAGATTGATAAATTATCATCCTCCTCTGTTTGTTCGTAAGCATCAACAGGTATTTCTACAATTTCATCTTGATATGATTGTTGTGAGAATTCTTGGAAAAAGCTACTTTCATCACTTACCTGTTGTAAGGGAATAATATCTGCTGTTGTTTGTTGGAAAAAAGGATTTACATCAGTTGTTTGTTGGAACATAGAGAAATTTTCACTATCTTCTGTTTTAAACTCCTCTTCACTATCTACCAAAGATTTCAAATAACTTGCTGTCACATCTTTACTAATAGGCCGCATCCGGTAAGGAATTTGGATGATTTTCTCTAAATAATCAACACCAGAAGGAGTACCACCGCGTTTCAAAACACCTCTATAAATGTGTTCCAACGCACGACCAATATAACGGTCATCTATTGCTAAAACAATGATAAATATTTCTGTATTTAACAATAATTGTACAGCTTCTAAAACTTGAACAACTCTATCAGGAGGACAACGGTCTAAATCATCTATATATAAAACTATTCTCGCGGGACCTCTGGGGAAATATTCTTTAAGAACTTTGAGTTTTTCAGGATTTGTATTTGCTGATTTATAGGTTAAATGTTCAGATAAATCTTTTAAATCATCTTGAATTTGGTGCATTATACCCAAAAGCTTTTGATATGAATTATCATCTAATCGGTTATTAACAAAATCCAATAAAGATTTATATTGAGCAGTTAAACCAACACGTTGTTTTTGTCTTTCCACCTGTAATTGCAGTTTTTCAATTTCCTGCTCTTTTTCAGCTATTTCTTGTTTAGCTGCTTCCTTATTCGCGTAGATTTCTTTAACTTGGTTTTGTTCATACTCAGCTTTACGTTGATTAATTTGTGCTTTAATTTTTTCATCCTTGGTTTTAATTACCTTTTGTTTCTCCTCTTTAACATTTTCCCTTGCTACTTGTAAAAACCTCACTGTTTTTACTTGTAAAATTTGGATTTTTTTAAATATTTCGATACTGACAGATATAGCGGGAATAGCAGATACACTGGTTAACCAAAGTTTTAAAGCTGTGGATATTTCTAGAAGTGCTGGTAAGAACTTCGGGATAACAGAAACAATTAAGAAATAAGTGATAAATGGTAAAGCAGTTGCACTCAAAAATATGAATAATGTCTTTTTGTCTTTCTTCGTAAATTCAATCAAACCAACTATATTACTAGGTTGTTCTTCCAGAAAATTAGTTATTTTTTGAACATTATTAACGATAACCTTAATCTTAGCATCTTTCTTTTCAATTAATTCTTGCGCTACATCTATAAGATTAGAGTCAGCTAATTTGTCTAACTTCAACAACGGAAATTGAGTTTCCAAATCTTTTCTATCTTTAAACCCGCAGGAATTGAGAAAATCTTTGAGAATAGAATCACCAAAATCATCTTTGAGAGTTTCTTTAAGTTGAGACAGAAAAACAATCAATGTCGATAAATCTGTCATTTCTTCTTGAATATTTTCCTCAATCTCCTTCACCTCTTGGTTAAATTCTTGCTCAATCTGCTCAACTTCTAAATTAAATTTGTTCTCAATTTCTTGATTCTTGCTTTTTACTTCTACTTCTAAATTTTCTAATTCCGCTTCTGTGCGTTTTAACTTCTCCTGTTCTTCCTGTCTGACTTCACTGAGAATATCCCAAAGGGCATTCCCATCAACATTTTTATCTTTTAAATTAGCAAATACTTCCTGACTCAATTCCGATTCTAAAATCGTCTTTCTGTCACTATCATTCATCTGATTAATAACACGCCAAACATCACCACCAGCCAGCAAATCAGAAACTTCTCCTAATTGCTTTTCTAAAGTTAATTGACGGTCAAGTTGATCAAAAATATTCTGCATCAAACTTGCCCACAAATCAGACTTAGCATAACTCCAAGCATTAAATTTGATTTGGTAAACATGACCAACATAAGGAGAAAGATTTGGTTCATCTCCCTTTTCTCCCCATGTCTGTTTTGCCGTTATTTGTTGACAGCGAATTTTAGTAATGTGTTTTTCTATGAGGTGCATTCCAAAAGATTTACCGCTACCCCAACTGCCTAAAATTGCCACAGCTAAAGGAGGTTCAAGACTCCGCAACATCAACACATCAGCTAAAGATTGCAATTCTTTAGCAACATCTAGAGAGTCTTCTCCAGTGGGTTGGTCATTGCGGAAAGGTTGAGAAACACGACGAATATTAAACCTTTGCCAACGCCAGACCTTGATACCATCTTCACCAGCACTGATAATGTAGTCTCCTTGGGGGTCAAAAGCGACAGAATAAACCGTTTCTTTATGTTTTCCAACTATTTGTCGCTTGTGCTGGGGGTCGGAAATATCCCACAACCGTACTGTCTTGTCTGCACTGCCACTGACAACCGTACTGCCGTCAGGACTAAAGACTACTGAGTAGACCCGACCTGTATGACCAGTAAAGGGTTGACCAATAGCATTTCCTGTCTTGGCATCCCACAGTCTCACTGTGTTGTCA
>NZ_JAYGHA010000055.1:0-18928 GCF_034931405.1 Anabaena sp. UHCC 0451
CCCGCCTAACTTGCCACCACTCAGGGACTACCGCTACGGCTGGTTTGCACTTAATAGATTCAATTTCTGCTAATTTTTCAAACTTCAGTAATTCAGTTGCTTCTTGACCTTTAGGAACTAAAATATCAGTCTCGTTGAATTCTGGATCACCGTTGTCATCGCATCTAACAAATATAGGTATTCTAATTGTTGATTGACATTTAGCAGCTTCAATTTCTGCTAATTTTTCAAACTTTAAAAACTCCGCTGTTTCTTGTCCTTTAGGTACAAAAATATTAGTTTGTTCAAACTCCGGCTGACCATCGGCACTGCATCTAAGGAATACAGGGACTGTAATTTGCTCTAACTCGACTGAGCCGGGTGGTGTACTATCTATTGAGTCTACAGTTTCTTGTATGACAATAGTTCGATTTTTAATATCTATCAAACTGTTGGTAATATCTGTATTGGTAATATTATTAACGGAGTTTTTGATATCTGTCAAACTATTAGTAATATCTATCAAGTTATTGGTAACATCTGTATTGGTAATATTATTAACGGAGTTTTTGATATCTTGAATGTTATTAGTTAAAGAACTAAAAGAGTTGCTGATGTTATTGGATGTGTTGTAAACTAAGTTTAATACATTTGTGTTGTTAGAGTAATTATTAACAGCATTTAGTATGCTGGACGATTTGTAATCAATGCTATTTAGTATATTGGTGTTACCATCTATCCTTGATGCAATATAATTTTTACTAGCATCAATAGCAATTTTAATATCTGAATCATCAAATTTTATTCCTCTAATTAGTGTATCTAAGCTATTACAGCAGCTATTTATTGATTGCAAGACAGGATTTAAATCAACTTTATTTCCTCTCAATAAATCAAGTATATTAAGCGCACCATTCAGTAATCCAATTAAAGTATCAACCCAACCAGGCTCATCTGTCACCAATTTGGTTAGAATTATATCTAGCTTACCTTCATTCTGGTTTATTTCATTGGTGATTCTACCTTCTGAACCACCTATAGATTCTTTGATTCTTCCTTCTAATGAGTTGATAGCATCTATTATTTTATCTAAATCTTGCAAGTCTTTTAATGAATTAATTAAGGAGGCTAAATGATTGCAACAAGAATCTATCCTATTTAAGATATCAGATTCAGTTTCTCCTATACTTTTATTTATTAGTTGAAGTCCACCAATAATTTCATAAGCCGCTTGATTTATTTTCGCTATAATTTCATCAGCTCTATCATTATTATTGCCACCAAATAAATTTCTAATTAAATCAATTAATGATAATATCGCCTGATTTAATCCGTTAATCGCTGCAAGTAAAACATCACGAATACTACCAATTAAATTAACTAATACATTTTCTAAGGAATCAATAGCATTGTTTAAAGCATCAAACTTGCCATCCAAGCTATTAACTTTACTTTCTAAAGAAGATAATCTAGATAATATGCCAGATTGATTTGCTAAAACTTGATCTAGTCTTCCACTAATTGAACTAGCAGCGGCTTGGGTAGCACCTAATTCACTAAGAATTGAATCGCAAGTAGTCATATTATCCAAATATAGATTTAATGGTACAAACTTGATTTAAAATATCTTCACAATCTAGACAACAGTCGTTGCAGTCAATTTCATTTTCACTACATCCACTAATACATTCAACTGAATAATCAGGAGAATCAAATAATTGATTAAATAATTCACCCCCACTACTTCCTACAATTCTAATTCTGTATTTAGTTGGAATGATTTCATAACCGTCAGTTTGATATATAAAATCCCTTGGCTCAGTAATCAAAAACCCACCATAATTAAATCCATATCTCCAGCCAATATCAATTCTGCATCCTCCCCCTTGTCGATCCGATCCCCTACATAGAAATTCAATGGAAGTTCCATTACTTCTCCAACCTAAAATTTCCCCATAATAATATCCATTAGTTTCCTTTCTTATACCTCCAAACGAGTTGAATGTTACCGTTATGATTATCCTTTGGCATTGATACCCTATTTCTTCAGATATTTGGATATTCACGGGAGTATCAGGAAAATCTTGAATACTCCCATCAGGGAAAATCACTCTTGCTATTTCACCCTCATTACAGTAAACAGTCATACATACAAATCCCATACATAGCTAATTAATACTTGAAAATGAAATTGCTGTAAATATTCCACTTTTACATAGAAATGGAACTTACAAATAACAAAAGAAAGCCTTGTCATATATGCTTTGTAGGCTATTATGGCTAGTAGGTGAAAATGCAAATATTCCACTTTCACCTACCTATAAGGTAAAAGTGGAACAATAAATAAATATGAAAAATTTACGACATGGACAAGCCGCAATAATTTCTGATTCAGAATATTTAAAAATCAGAAGGAACATTAGATCAAATAAATATAAAATTCTACTTGATATAGCTTGGTACACAGGTGAGAGGTGGGGCGCTTTGGTTCAGCTTAAATGCTCAGACATCTATAATGAAGATGGTAGTTTAAAAAGCGTGATCACATTCAGAGCGTCTACCCGTAAAAAACGGCCTGACGGCAGCAGTGAAACTAGGCAGATTCCAATTCATCCAAATTTACGTGACGCACTACAATCCTATAAATACGATTCACGAACCGAGTGGATGTTTCCAAATCGACATGGTGGACATATTTGTTGGCGTGCTGCTTATGAGATTTTTATGGCAGCGGTAGGTAAAGCTGGTTTGAGTAATAAAGGATTTTCAACTCACAGCACCCGTAGAAGCTTTATAACCAAACTTCATGCTAATGGCGTATCAACTTCGACGATAAAACGAATAACTGGCCACAAAGATTTTAAGTCTTTGGACAAATACATAGAAATTGGCATGGACGAGGTAATGGGTGCAATTTCTACTATTTAATGGTATGTTTGTCCTATCCCGAGCAATTACTTGACATTTAAATCCCCTATGCGCGTTAGGGGATTTTTTATTAATCAAGTTGATTTAATTAATTTTTCAATTTCATGGGGAAGCTTACCCAGTGCGATCGCACGTTCCACCCTCTCCTTTAAATCAGGTTTATTGGGTATGTGAATATGTTTAATCCGTTTTTGGTAGTAGCAGTAACGGTTGTACCAATATTTATTCCCTGACCTGGTGACGTAATACCGCTCAACCCATTGGTTAATTAACGACTTCTCTGGAAGAGTTCGCGGTCGTTCTGGATGGTCTTGTTTATCTTGTTCTGGAAGACTTGAAAGCTCTGATAGATAAATTCTTTCCTTGAAAATATCACCCGCATAATAAACATCAGCTTTCTGAACAGACTTATAGATTTTGATAATCTTGGCTTTTAGCTGTCTGCCTTCATGCCAGTAGATACCATCCTCTATAAATTCTAATTTCATAGGTAACTCTTCCAGAACAACATCATCTATAAATTCCTCTTCCTCTTGTTCTGGAAAAGTCATCTCTGGTTTAAAGTCTGAGTGCAACTTCTCCCAATCGCTCCATGCCCGGTCATAATTTTCCTGATCAGGATAATCATCTGGGTCTGGTGGCTCTTGCGAGTCATCATAAAAAAGTGAGGTTTGACCGCTCTGATCAATCGTGCCTTCAGAATCTAAAACTATCTCATCCCAATAACTATCACTGACTGCCTTAATTTGTGGCTTATTTGTGAATTGGTTAAGATCAAATAGGGTAGTCATTTTTGACCCCCTTTGATGCCTGTATCGTTGGGTGAAATAAATAGGTAAGGCTCTGATTTATAATGACCGTTGCCAATATGGCGGTACAAAAAACCAGTCCAAAATATATAGTTAGGTAGGTATTCCCCTGGTAATTCATGATCAGCCCAATGACCATAGCCAGAGTATAAACGTACTATCATTTGTTTGCCCGGTAAACAATCTAGAAGTAATCCTCAATTTCCATCACCGCACCGCCAAAGTGTTGGCAGATGGCCGCGTAATTTGTTGGCTGCTCCCAGTAACGACGGCGTAAGCAATGCCTAACCCAGCCCTCTGGATTAAGAATCTTTTCAGCAGCGCCGCGAAGTTTAAACAAGAGCAGCGCGGCTTTAATTTCAAATTGAGGACGGTCTAAAACTTCTTTTTCTTGAGTGTCAAAATGAATACCCTCATGAGACATCAATTCTTGGTTAGATAAGATATGCTGCTGCTGAACATCAGCATCAACGAAATTACCAGGGTTTGAGGTGGGTGTTTTGTAACTAGAATTATCATTGTGTAATTTTCGTTTCTTGGGTGGATTTAACCATGAGAGTGGTCGCACAAGCAACTTGAATATCTTCCAAGAATACTGTCTTACAACTTGCACTACACGATTTTCTACTAACACCGCGAACATCTTTTTGAGGTAGTTGTGAGCGTAGGCTTTACCCCGATGTTTCTCTACCCATTTGTTGAACTCTGACAAATCTGGTTCAACTTCAATCACTACACCTTCTCTGATCAGCCACTGCCACAGAAGTTTCGCAGCTGGTGGAATTTTGTTTTTTAGACAAAATTGGTCGTGTTTTTCTGTCCATGTATTTGGCATACTACTTTGTGTCAAGTAAGGAACTAAAAATGAGTAACAGCATTCTGGACGACAATGATGTTGTGCTTGCTATCAGCGATAATGGCGAACGCACTTACAAGGTTAGAGATTTTCTGAAGATTATCAAGCAAATATTTGCAGCTTTGAGAAATGGAAACTACTTAGAGCAATGTTTAGAGGATGGTGGAGAGTGTCAGGTTCTCAAATCTAGTGGTGGTGGATGGATACCAGGAAAAATCCGTATTCGGATAGAATTTATTCCTGACAAACCACAAGCGCCACAGTCACCACTTGATGATCTGCGATCAGAACTCAAATAATCAGCATTAAAAAACCGTCCCCAGACCTGTGAGAAGGGGACGGTTTATTCTTCAACATGAAAACTTTCGGATAGTTCCTCCAGTAACTCCAACTGTTTTCTTAGATCAATTAAATGATTTTCAGACTCTGATATTTGAGCGCGAGTATTAGAAATCAGCTGGAGTAAGATTCCCCCAGTAATTGTTTGTCTACTCCGTTTATCGGTATTTCTCCCCTCCCTATCATTTCTATTAGCTGAGAACGACTTACTCCCATTTTTTGAGCTTGAGTGTCTAGTCCCTGTAATCCGGTTGGGGTAAGACCCAAGGATATTACTTTCTTTAGTTCCCCATGTTCTCGGTGTTTGGCTTTGGGCATTTGTGGTAATCACACAACTCACATCCTAATAAGATAACAGGATTGTCTATAAGATATCTTAGTAAGATACTTGACATTTGGCAAGCATCTTAATAAGATTGTTGTATTGAACCGCTCCCGCCCCACACCGGGGATTCCCACAAGGAGCAAGCACCCGCGCACTTGACTGCGAGCGTCCCGCGCGGAAACACCCTGCAATCACCGAAGACTTAGGCGCTGATCACGAGTTGAGCAGCGCGGTGATTATTTCATGTCTGCGTTGTACTTACGACCTGATGACCAATAACTAATAACTAATAACTGATAACTAATAACTAATAACTAAGGAGGTAACTTTAAAAACTTAACCGGCCGACTAATTTAGTTATCAAAAAATCTTCTCATCCCAAGTATGTAGAAGGTAGTAACTTCGTAGCTTACTTTGATTTGGAATTCCATGATAAACACATCCTATAAACAAAAGCTTTCACCTTGGGATGTTATGCAACTCATTGACTCAAGATGGGTTTGTGTAACTTCATTCCGTTCTAGAACTGACGCGGATCAATATGCCAAAATCTTGAAATCAGCGTCAGCTTATCCAACTACTGTAGTTTTTTGGAGTAAACAATAATGACAGAAATACCAAAATCATTACTACCTTATGACAAGGAATACGTCCTTATTCATAAGAGAACACTGTTAGTTAACACTGCCACACTTAGCGGCATGGTTGAATTTATCGCACAAAAGATGAATTGGAATTCAGATGACGTGGCTGCAATGTTTGGGATTGCAGCTGATAACGTTTTCAATGAGATGACCGATGAACAGGTATCCAGACGTGCTGATTTTATAGTATCAACTTGTTGGCAACTGAATCAAAAATCTGTAGTGGTTCAAGTAGATAACCCACCTGGAGAAGAATAAATGAAAGTTAATTTAGCAGATTGAACAATGAACAACATCCCCAAACCTCACCTACAACCCTACGACGATGATTATGTACTAGTCAGTAAGCGTCGACTCGTTGCTGGTAATTATGCAGTTTCAAGGATAGCACTGCTACTTTCTGGAGTGACTAATTCTTCTCATCTTGCTCTAATTGTTAAATTTACCAGGGAAGCGATCGCAGAAATTGGAACATGGTCTCAGGACAAAATAGATAATCAAATTCAAAAAATTCTGGAAAGTTACAACCAACCGCCAAATAATTAACCGCCTGACGATGGCTGCTGACCCCGCAGCCGAAACACACCCCCTGGTGTGTCGCGGATTGGGTCCAAACCAATTTCGCAAACTGCAAAAGTAACTTAAGGCTTTGGTATCGAAATAAGCTTTTTGGCTTTTTTATTTTCATAAGCTTGGTTACTTTTGCTGCTTTGAGGCTGAATCAGGCTGATTAATTTCTGGCCTTTGGGTGATTCGTAAGCGTAACTTTAGTCACACCCTTTACAAATTATATGAGAATAATTGGTTTAGATGTCTCTAAATCATCAGTTTCGTGCTGCTTACTTGAAAGCAAACCGAGTGATGTTAGAGAATTTTATTATGATTGCAGGTTTCATCACTTCCAGAACAATCAAGCTGGGATATCTGGACTTTTGGCACTTAAACCAGATGTGGCAATTCTGGAGCCCACCGGGGTTAACTACTCTAAATTTTGGACTCAACTTTTAACCCGTGCCGGGGTAGAAATTAGGTTGGTTGGACACAAGGAACTGAGACGTTACCGAGAAAATCATCTGGGATTGCCTGACAAAGATGATGATGCCGACTCACTGGCCATAGCTTGTTACTACTTTGATTATTGTAGCGATCGCTCTCGATGGGTGAGAGTTTTAGATCCAGTTGTTTCCAGAATCAGAGAATTGATTTTGAGATTAAACCATCTAAATAAAGTGCAATCACCAATCATCAACCGTGCCAGACAAGATTTAGCTTGGCAATTTCCAGAGGTCGCGTTAGTCACTTCCAAGCGTAGCGTTTCTGGTGATGTGCCTTTGCTTTGGGGTTGGTTAGCCGGTGAAAGAAAAAGTAAAAAGTATGATCAACTTTACGCTAAAACAGCCGGACTGGGATTAACTGACTCGGTGAAATTTCACTC
The DNA here is from genome assembly GCF_034931405.1 of Anabaena sp. UHCC 0451. Classification (NCBI taxonomy): domain Bacteria; kingdom Bacillati; phylum Cyanobacteriota; class Cyanophyceae; order Nostocales; family Nostocaceae; genus Anabaena; species Anabaena sp. UHCC 0451. Next base: position 7,316 of record NZ_JAYGHA010000055.1, read on the forward strand.
TCAGCGTATCTGTAGTTTGCAGCGTGAGGAACAAATGATTGAAGATGAATTATCTGTATTACTTAAAGATGGTAGATTTGCAAAATATATACAAGTGTTTGAAGAGTTCAATTTTGGCGATCGCCTACAAGCCACCATCATTAGTCAGATATTCCCACTGGAAAACTTTTTTGGTGAAGATGGTAAACCATCTGTGAAAATTCGTAAAGGAAGAATTTCTGGAAAACCTACCAAAAGATACTTGAGTTTGAGAAGGTTTCAGAAAGCTTTAGGGTATGCGCCTACTCAGGAGTCATCTGGTGATATTTCCAAAAATAAAGTATCTGGTGGTAGTGCTGTTTGTAGAAAAGCGATTTGGCAGTGGGTATTTTCAGCAGTCGAACCGGCTCGTCGGCGTGCAGCTTCACCTTCCCTGTTGGTCTCTCGAAAGATTGAGAATAAGGATGAATTTGAGGTGATTCATTTGGGGTCATGGGTGGACAAGGAGAAAAAAGCAGGTGTACCAGTAGCCCTGGTGAGAAGTAGAGCAGCAGTCAAGGCGGTGAAACTGCTTTTTAAAAAACTGGTAAATGTTTTAGGCTGAAAATATTGAAAGTTTCAGTGAATTGACACTCTCAGGGCTAAAGCCACTGAGCTTTACGCTTACCGGATATTCCTGTAAAGCGAAAACTATTCATCCAGAAGTGTTGTTTATGAAGATTGGGCATAATTCCTGAATGTGGAGTCACTTTTTTCAGACTTAAAAAAATCCCCCACCTCACGGCAGGGGATTTTTTGTTACTTACCTAAAACTAGCAGTCAGGATCAACCGAACTTACCAGCAGTAGAAGCAATGAGGAACGCAGCGTAGGTGACGATGTAGCCAACAGTGAAGTGAGCTAAACCAACCACACGAGCTTGAACAATGGAGAGAGCAACGGGCTTATCTTTCCAGCGAACTAAGTTAGCTAGAGGAGTACGCTCGTGCGCCCAAACTAAGGTTTCGATCAACTCTTGCCAGTAACCTCTCCAAGAGATGAGGAACATGAAACCAGTTGCCCAAACTAGGTGTCCAAAGAGGAACATCCAAGCCCAAACAGACAGGTTATTCATGCCAAAGGCGTTGTAACCGTTGATCAACTGAGCAGAGTTAGCCCAGAGGTAGTCACGGAACCAACCCATCAAGTAGGTAGAGTTTTCGTTGAACTGAGCAACGTTACCTTGCCAAATACCTAGATGTTTCCAGTGCCAGTAGAAAGTTACCCAACCAATGGTGTTTAACATCCAGAACATAGACAGGTAGAAAGCGTCCCATGCGGAGATGTCGCAAGTACCGCCACGGCCGGGACCGTCGCAGGGGAACGCATAACCGAAGTCCTTTTTATCGGGCATCAGTTTAGAACCACGAGCATCCAAAGCACCTTTAACAAGTACCAAGGTGGTGGTGTGGATAGCCAAAGCGAAAGCATGGTGAACCAAGAAATCGCCAGGACCAATTGTCAAGAACAAGGAGTTTGTTCCAGAGTTAATGGCATCTAACCAACCAGGCAACCAAACGTTACCAGCGTTGGGATATGCAGTATAGGCAATGCTGTCAGGGTTGGACAATAATACATCCAATCCGTACAGAGCTTTACCTTGAGCAGCTTGGATGAATTGAGCAAATACTGGCTCAATCAAGATTTGCTTTTCAGGAGTACCGAAAGCAACTACTACGTCGTTGTGAACGTACAAGCCCAGGGTGTGGAAGCCCAAGAAGAGAGATACCCAGCTGAGGTGGGAGATGATCGCTTCTTTGTGCTGTAACATCCGGTCAAGGACGTTACCCTTGTTTTGTTCGGGGTCATAGTCACGAACCCAGAAGATGGCGGCGTGAGCAAAAGCTCCAACCATCAAGAAACCAGCGATGTACTGGTGGTGGGTGTACAGTGCTGCCTGTGTTGTGTAGTCCTTAGCGATGAACGCATAAGGAGGCAGAGCGTACATATGTTGAGCTACCAAGGAAGTAATAGTTCCCAGTGCTGCCAATGCCAAAGACAGTTGGAAGTGTAGGGAGTTATTAATGGTGTCGTATAGACCTTGGTGGGGCAGGTTAAACTGACCTTCGCTCTTGCTACCGGGAACTAAACCGGATTTGGAGTTCAGCATTTCTTTGATGCTGTGACCAATTCCGAAGTTAGTGCGGTACATATGACCAGCAATGATGAATAAAACTGCGATCGCCAAGTGGTGGTGAGCCATGTCAGTCAACCACAAGGATTCTGTTTGCGGGTGGAAACCGCCCAAGAAGGTCAAAATCGCAGTACCAGCACCAGTGGAAGTACCAAATAACTGTCCAGCGGTGTCAGGATTCTGAGCATAAACGCCCCAGTTACCTGTGAAGAAGGGGGTTAACCCTGCTGGGTGGGGAGCTACAGTCAAGAAGTTATCCCAACCTACGTGAATACCACGGGATTCAGGAATAGCAACGTGAACCAAGTGACCTGCCCAAGCCAAGGAGCTTACACCGAACAAACCAGCTAAGTGGTGGTTCAGACGGGGTTCTGCACTCTTGAACCAAGAGAGGCTAGGACGAAACTTGGGTTGTAAATGTAACCAACCAGCAAACAGGAACAATGCTGCCAACAGGAGCAAGCCTACAGAACCGGTGTACAGTTCTTGGTTTGTCCGCATCCCGATGGTGTACCACCAGTGGTAAACACCGGAGTAAGCAATGTTTACAGGATTGCTTGCACCAGCTTGGGTGAAAGCGTCAACTGCGGGAGCGCCGAAGTGAGGGTCCCAAATCGCATGGGCGATAGGACGGACGTGCAGGGGATCTTTAATCCACTGTTCAAAGTTACCTTGCCAGGCTACGTGGAACAGGAGGCTGGATGCCCACAGGAAGATGATTGCCAAGTGACCGAAGTGAGTGGCGAAAATCTTTTGGTAAAGATTTTCTTCAGTCATGCCATCGTGGCTTTCAAAGTCGTTTCCTGTTGCGATCGCATACCAAATCCGACGGGTAGTCGGGTCCTGTGCGAGATCCTGGCTAAATTTTGGAAATTTTGTTGCCATAGGGTTAATGATTCCTCTGACCTTTAGCCATTCATTGCTGTCAGTGAAATTTTGGATTTTAGATTTTGGCTTGAATCTCCAATCCAAAACCCAAAATATCCACTGAAATTGTTAACCTACCGAAAGGATGTGTGCGTGGAAGAATGCCCAAGTGGTGGCAATTCCTCCTAATAGATAGTGAGCTACACCTACAGCCCGACCTTGAGTGATGCTCAATGCGCGGGGTTGAATTGTTGGTGCTACTTTCAGTTTATTATGCGCCCAAACGATGGACTCAATTAGTTCTTGCCAGTAGCCGCGACCACTGAACAGGAACATTAAGCTGAATGCCCAAACGAAGTGAGCGCCTAAGAACATGAGTCCATAAGCGGACAGTTCACTACCGTAGGAGTTGATTACTTGTGTAGCTTGCGCCCACAAGAAGTCACGCAACCAACCGTTAATGGTGATCGCACTTTGAGCAAAGTTGTCACCGGTGATGTGACTTACTACACCATCTGCGTCTACAGTACCCCAGACATCAGATTGCATCTTCCAGCTGAAGTGGAAAATTACAATTGACAAGGAGTTATACATCCAGAACAGTCCCAGGAACACATGGTCCCAACCGGAAACTTGGCAAGTACCGCCACGACCTGGACCGTCGCAAGGGAAGCGGAAGCCTAAGTTAGCTTTGTCTGGAATCAGGCGAGAACTGCGAGCGTACAATACACCTTTGAGCAGGATCAGCACGGTGACGTGAATGGTGAAAGCATGAATGTGGTGAATTAAGAAGTCAGCTGTTCCTAAAGGAATAGCAGCAGCCGCAACTTTACCACCTACAGCCAACATACCACCGCCGAACACATAACTTACTGTTTCCAGTGCGTTGGGTGCAGTTGTTCCTGGAGCTAGTGTGTGTAGGTTTTGCACCCACTGAGCAAACACTGGTTGCAATTGAATTGCAGTGTCAGAGAACATATCTTGGGGACGACCCAATGCACGCATGGTGTCGTTGTGGATGTATAAACCAAAGCTGTGGAAGCCGAGGAAAATACAAACCCAGTTGAGGTGAGAGATGATAGCATCACGATGACGAATTACACGATCCAATACGTTGTTTTGGTTAACAACAGGATCATAATCCCGCACCATGAAGATCGCTGCGTGAGCAGCACCACCAACAATCAAGAAGCCACCGATCCAAATATGGTGAGTGAAGATACACAACTGTGTAGCGTAGTCAGTTGCCAAATATGGATAGGGAGGCATCGCGTACATATGATGCGCGATGATGATTGTCAAGGAACCTAAGAAGGCTAGGTTAGTAGCCAACTGAGCGTGCCAAGAGGTGGTCAGGTTTTCGTAAAGACCTTTGTGACCTTCGCCAGTGAAGGGTCCTTTGTGGTTTTCTAGGATATCTTTGATGCTGTGACCGATACCCCAGTTGGTGCGGTACATATGACCGGCAATGATGAACAGTACAGCGATCGCTAAGTGGTGATGAGCAATATCAGTCATCCACAAGCCGCCAGTTACTGGGTTCAATCCGCCTTTGAAGGTCAGAATGTCAGCATAAGTTCCCCAGTTCAATGTGAAGAAAGGAGCTAAACCACTAGCAAAGCTGGGATACAACTCGGTGATTAAGTCTTTGTTCAAAATGAACTCGTGAGGCAAGGGGATGTCCTTAATGGCAACACCAGCATCCAATAGCTTGTTAACTGGTGCGGACACATGAATGATGTGACCTGTCCATCCCAAGGAACCGCAACCTAGCAATACTGCCAAGTGGTGATTCAACATTGACTCCACGTTCTGGAACCATTCCAGTTTGGGAGCGCGTTTGTGGTAATGGAACCAACCAGCAAACAGGAATAAACCTGCTAATACCAAGCCGCCAATTGCAGTTACATATAGCTGGAAGGAGTTAGTTATACCCCAGCCACGCCATACTTGGAACAAGCCAGAAGTGATTTGAATGCCGTGGAAACCACCGCCCATATCACCGTTTAAAATGTCTTGTCCAACAATAGGCCAAACAGTCTGTGCGCTGGGCTTAACTCCTAATGGATCAGCCAGCCAAGCTTCGTAATTGGAGAACTTAGCGCCGTGGAAGATCATTCCGCTTAACCAAATTGTCACTACGGCCAGGTGGCCAAAGTGAGCAGAGAAGATTTTGCGAGAAATGTCTTCTAAGTCGCTTGTATGTGTATCGAAGTCATGGGCGAGGGCGTGCAGGTCCCAAATCCAGGTGGTGGTTTTTGGTCCTTTAGCTAAGGTTCTATCGAAGTGTCCAGGCTGCGCCCATCTCTCAAATGAGGTAGGTACAGGATCTTTATCAACGATGACTCTTGCCTTTTTCTCCTCTCGCTCCGGAGGACTAATCGTCATTCGACCTCCTCTGTGAATAAGGAATGAGGAATCATGGGTACCACGGAGTGAATTTTACTCGTCGTTTCCAGAGATTTTCTGGAGGCGTGTGGATTTGTTGTTTCTGTTGAATTATAGAGTCTATACTTGTACTTTGTTGGAGACATTTTAACAATAATTCAAACTTGCCAGATTTATTGCCATATCTGCCTTTTTATATTCAAAGCTATTGCCAAAAAGTCAATAGTTTTTTCATTTAATTTACAAACTATAACAATTCTTAAAACTTATAGTTAATCACTAATCCACTCGTAAATCATCATGTTGTAGCTATATATGTTGGTTTTGCTTAAATGGAAATTTGCAAAATCGGTTATAAATATTACTGATTTTGTATATTTCATTCAGAGAGAGGGAAAAATTTTTCTATAGATCACCTATAGATCACAAAGTTATAGCAGTTAGCATTTAGATTTTTAAAACTCCTATCTGATAAGGGTCTCAATCTTTAAGATTGTTCTAATTACTCTAACAACTGCTCTATATGTTTCAACAGGGTGTGGGGTTTAGGGTGTGGGATTTAGGGTGTGGAGTGTAATGAAGAGAACAAAAGAGAATGTTGTTGAAGATAATCAAAGAGTGAAAACTATGAACTGTATATACAAGAAGGCATTCGAGAAATTCCTAGAGAATAGCTTCCCAATCTGCAAGTGGCTCATAACATTGATGCTGGTACTTAATTTAAGTAGTTGTGCTGAGAAAGTTAGTGGACAAGAAGTATCTATTGATAATCGAAAAACAGGAACAATAATCTCCCAAGTTTCTCGACAATTTTCTGAAACTGCTCCTCCAGAAATCATTCAAGAACTACGCCCCCATTTAGAAAGTTATCGGCCACAAGTAGCAATATTAACACCATCAGCAGATGAGGTGATTGAAGATAACACTGTTCAAGTCCGTTTCCAAGTTAAAGACTTACCAATATTTAAAGATTCTCAATGGCAACTAGGTCCTCATCTGCACGTAATTCTGGATAACCAACCTTATATAGCTGTTTATGATGTGAATCAGCCTCTAGTTTTGCCAGATTTATCCGCAGGTACACATACATTACGCGTTTTTGCGTCTCGTCCTTGGCATGAAAGCTTTAAGAATGAGGGCGCTTATGCCCAAACAAGATTTCATATCTTTACAAAAACTGACGATAACAACCCTGACACCAATCTACCTCTTCTCACCTATAGTCGTCCTAATGGTAGTTATGGTGCAGAACCAATTATGTTGGATTTTTACCTAACTAATGCTCCTTTACATATTGCTGCTGAAGATAATCCTGAAGATACAATTAGCAATTGGCGTATTCGCAGCACAATCAATGGTGAAAGTTTTATTTTTGACCGCTGGCAATCAGTTTACCTCAAGGGGTTTAAACCTGGTAAAAACTGGGTAAAACTGGAATTTCTTGACAACCAAGGAAACCCTGTTAAGAATGCCTTTAACAGTACAGTCAGAGTGATTAATTACCAACCGAATGGTAAAGACACTCTTTCGAGAATTGTCAGAGGGGAAGTTACGGCTGATGAAGTACGTGGTATTGTAGACCCAAATTACACACCTAAAATTCCTGTTACTGAACCTAAACCTACTGTAACGCCCAAAGTTGAAGTTTCTCCCACACCTCAACCCAAGGTAGAACCTCAGATAGAAATATCCCCAATTCCCAAAATTGAAGTTTCTCCCACACCTCAACCAACGGTAGAACCCAAGGTAGAAAAATCACCAGTTCCAGAAATTGAAGTTTCTCCCACACCTCAACCAACGGTAGAACCTCAGATAGAAATATCCCCAACTCCAGAAATTGAAGTTCCCAAAACAACACAGGTCCAACTAACAGAGTTATAAATTATGAGTTAAAGCTTCGATAAAAGCCAGCCCCGCTACAGAATTGCCTATACTATCTAAAGCGGGACTGTAGCTGGCGATCGCTCCACTAGCCGCTGGCATCGCCCCCTGATTTGGTACAATTGCTAACAATGCACCACTTATGCCCGATTTCATGGGTAAACCAATTTTGACTGCATAATGGGGAGAAGCTTCATATAGTCCACAAGTCAACATCACATCGTTAACAATTTGGCGATGTTGGGAATTCACCAAACTGCTTTCACAAGCTAATAATTTTCCCAATTTCGCTACATCTTCAACTTTTCCAGAGATGCAGCATATTTGTTCATAAGTGTCAAGAGCTAATTCAATATTTTCAATGTGTTGAGTTTGCTGGAGATATTGCGCGATACTTACATTTACCTGCGAACGATTGTTACGAACTGAAGCTAAAATATCTGCATCTAAATATAGATTAGAATTAGCTAATTGATTTAACCATTCACAGAATAATTGAGTACGATGATTTCCATTTGTACCAGGTAACTTATTAGCTACAGTAATAGCACCACTATTAATCATCGGGTTACGGGGAAATCCATTATCCGTTATTAGTTGCTCTAAAGAGTTGAAAGGCATTTGTGAAGGATTAAACCCTACTAAGTCTAATACCTTTTTAGAGCCTAACAGTTCCAGCAGATACAATAGAGAAAAAGGTTTAATTAAACTCATTAAAGGAAATATGCAAGCAGTATCACCATAGCCATAACTTTCTCCTGACTCACAACAGATGTGAACAGCAAACCAGTTAGGGTTAGCTACAGCTAAAAGAGGAATGCGTTGAATAACAGATGCTTCTTTTATTGTAGTTTTTGCTTGTTTTGCCCAAATAGATAAATTATCCGTATTGATGTTTTTTAGTTGTATCAAAATCTTGATCACCATCTCAAATCTACAATCTAAAATTACTATGATTCCCCATATTAGATCACCAGAATTACCACAAAATTACCCTTGGTTAAATACTGATTTTTATATAGAACTCATATTTGATTTTTGAAAAAATTAGTATTATTGTAGGGTGCGTCAGACTGCATAAATTCTATCAATAAACAGATTTGTAATATCTGACGCACCCTACGTATCTTTTCACAAATCGAATATTATTCCTATAGAAAAGTTCTGTATGTAATTGGTAAAGGAAAATTTGGACATAAGGACGCTAAAGTATAAAGGAAAGAAAAATGATTAATCAGAAATTTAACGTAAGTGATTTTGTTGCACAAATGTCCTTATTATTAGATTTACAAATACATGATGAATATCAAGATGGAGTGGTTGCGAATTTTGAAATAATCAAATCAATGGCAGAAATTGTTAATAACTTTCCTTTACCAGAAGAAACTGAAATATCACCAACTTTTGAACCATGAATGATGCTGTAAATATAGCCGAAAATATTTTATCAGGTAAACTTAGTGCAATGGAAATTACTCAAACAACATTAACGAAAATTGCTGCTATAAATCAGGAATTAAATTGCTTTACAAATATTACCATAGAAACAGCTTTACAAGATGCTGCAAAAATTGATCAAGAAATTGCTAAAGGTAACAATCCCGGTATTTTAGCAGGTGTACCTTTTGCAGTAAAAAATTTATTTGATATTGCAGGTTTAACAACTTTAGCAGGTGCGAAAATTAACGCTGAAAACCCTCCAGCTACCCAAGATGCAACCGCAGTTACTAGGTTAAAAAAAGCTGGTGCAGTGTTAGTTGGGGCTTTAAATATGGATGAGTATGCTTATGGGTTTGTCACCGAAAATGCCCATTATGGTACTACTCATAACCCCCATGATTTAAATCGTGTTGCAGGTGGTTCTTCCGGTGGTTCTGCGGCTGTGGTTGCTGGGGGTTTAGTTCCTTTTAGTTTGGGTTCAGATACCAATGGTTCTATTCGTGTTCCTGCGGCTTTATGTGGTATTTTTGGTTTTAAACCTACTTATGGAAGGTTGTCTCGTGCAGGTGTAAAATTATTTTCTAGCAGTCTAGATCACATTGGTCATTTTGCAAATTCAGTTAGAGATATTGCGACAATTTTTGATGTTTTGCAAGGTGAAGATGAAAAAGATCCTGTTTGTACAAAACGCCCTATTGAAAAATGTTTACCACAAATAAATAATGATATTAATAAGATTAGAATTGCCATTGCTGATGATTATTTTGCCCAAAGTGCAGACCCGGAAGCTTTAGCTGTAGTTCAAAAAGTAGCTAATGCGTTGAATGTCACTGAATATGTAACAATACCAGAAGCAAAAATTGCCCGTGCTGCGGCTTTTGTAATTACGGCTTGTGAAGGTGCAAATCTGCATTTTGAGAAGTTAAAATTCCGTCCTCAAGATTTTGATCCCGCAACACGAGATCGGTTTTTAGCAGGTACTTTAATTCCACAACATTGGTATATCCAAGCGCAACGTTTTAGAAGATGGTATAGAGATCAAGTTAAAGAAATATTTCAAAATGTAGATGTAATTATAGCCCCAACCACACCAATTATAGCACCATTAATTGGACAGCAAACGATGAATTTAGATGGTGTTGAAATTTTTGTGCGTCCACATTTAGGTTTATTTACTCAACCATTATCTTTTATTGGTTTACCGATTTTATCTGTCCCGATAAATCAAGAAAATTCCCTACCTTTAGGAGTACAATTAATAGCATCACCCTATAACGAAGCTTTAATTTTACAAGTTGCAACAGTTTTAGAGTTACAGGGTATAGCTTCCAGCAGCATAAAGCATAATAGCAGAATGCACCAACAATAAAAAAGCTGAAATATAAACAATAATGATTAACTGCGTAGTGGCAAAGTGATAAGTATCCCTTCTATTGCTTACCAATAGGATAAGATTTTTATATTTAGAAAATTGAAAATCGCGTTAAAATTATTAATATATACATATATTAATGTATAAATTAGATCATCTAATTTTTAGCTAACCACCAACCTTTGTATTCCCATAACTGGGAACTTATATGTTACAGCTGGTAATTACTGTTTTTCTGCTTCTTTTAGGTTCAGCATTGTGTTCTTGTACAGAAACGGCACTATTTTCTGTTTCAACGTTGAGAGTTCGACAATTAGCGGAATTTAAAAACCCCGCCGCAGTTGCACTTCTGGCGATTCGTGAAAACATGAATCGACCAATCGCAACGATAGTAATCCTCAATAATATTTTCAACATCATTGGTAGTATTATCACAGGTAGTATTGCCACTCAAGTATTAGGAGATAGGTGGCTTGGTGTATTTTCAGGAATATTAACATTCTTGATTATCATCTTTGGGGAAATTATGCCCAAGACAATTGGTGAGAGATATTCTGAACAAATTGCTATACTCACAGCCATACCTGTAACTGGAATTTCTCTGGCTTTTACACCTTTAGTTTGGATTCTGGAAAATGTCACTACACCTTTTACTAAAGGTAGAAAAAGACCAACAACTAATGAAGCAGAAATCAAATTATTAGCAAATATTGGTCAGCAAGAAGGTATTATCCAAAGTGATGAAGCAGAAATGATTCAGAGGGTGTTTAGGTTAAATGATGTGACAGCATCTGATTTAATGACACCGCAAATTATGTTAACATATATACGTGGTAATTTAACTTTAGCTGAAGCTAAAGCAGATATTATTGCTTCTCAACATACTCGAATTATTGTCATTGATGAATCTATTGATCAAATTTTGGGATTTGCTTTGAAACAAAGATTACTAACAGCAATGGTTGAGGGAAGTATGGATCAAAAAATTGCGGACTTAACTCGAAAAGTTCGCTTTGTTCCAGAGATAATTAGGGCTGATAAACTTCTCAAAGACTTCATAGAATCCCGCGAACATCTGGCAGTAGTAGTAGATGAATATGGATGTGTTGCTGGTGTTATTACCTTGGAAGACGTGCTTGAGGTCATAACTGGTGAAATTGTAGATGAAACTGATAAAACTGTGGATTTACAAGAAATTGCCCGTAAAAAACGCGCAAAAATGTTGCAGTCTATGACTACTGTTCATCCCCAAGAAACAAATAATTTTCCAGACCTAAAAATCAGCAGTATTAATTAATTTAAAAGTCGAGAAAAGCAGGAGGATAAACAACTTTACCTTTATATTTTTCCTGATAACCAGAAAGAGGTTTCACCATAAAAACATCTTCTGGAACTGGAAAAGGACTTTCAATCTGATAATTTATTGATGGTTGAAAACCAAGGGGAGTATAAAGTTTGGGATAACCCAAAACAATGACTAGTGCTTCTCCTCTTTTGTCTGCTAATTCTAATCG
>NZ_JAYGHA010000056.1:0-18481 GCF_034931405.1 Anabaena sp. UHCC 0451
AGCATTAACTAAACCCAAAAAAGATGATGTATTATTCAGTATAATTGGTACTATAGGTGAGCCATACTTGATGCAAAGTCAAGATATTTTTGGTTTATCTAGTAGCGTTTCAATATTAAGACCAAATCAAGCTGTAATTTTTCCAAAATATCTTTATTATTGGATTCAAGGCTTTATTTTTCAAGATTCTTTATATGGTATTAAAGGTGGTGTTGCTCAAAGTTATGTTAGCTTAGAAATGATTATATCACTACCTCTAAATTATCCCCCCCTTCCCACACAACAAAAAATCGCCGCTATCCTCTCCAACTACGACGACTTAATCGAAAACAACACAAGACGCATCAAGATATTAGAAGAAATGGCGCAAACTCTCTACCATGAGTGGTTTGTAAAGTTCCGTTTTCCTGGTCATGAACAGGTAAACATGGTTGAGTCTGATTTAGGTTTAATTCCTGAAGGTTGGGAAGTTAAAAACTTGGGAAATATCGTTATAGATATAATTGATTACAGAGGAAAAACGCCAAAAAAACTTGGTGGAGATTGGTCAGAGTCAGGTATAACAGCTATTTCTGCTCTTAATGTTAAAGCTGGCAAACTTATTAATTTAGAAAAATCTAAGTTTATTAGTGAGGATTTATATAAAAAATGGATGAAGTCAGAATTAAAGCAGGGAGATATATTAATGACTTCAGAAGCTCCATTAGGAGAATTATACTTTTTAGTAAGAGAACAAAAATTCTGTTTAAGTCAAAGGCTATATAGTATCAGAGCAAATCATGAGTTAATTAAACCTGAAATACTGTATTTTGCACTTAGCTCACCATTAATTCAAGGAGAGATTATTGCTCGTCAAAGTGGTACAACAGTTTTAGGAATTAGACAGACAGAATTAAGAAAAGTACCTATTGTTATTCCTCCAATTCAACTACAAATTAATGGTGCATACAAACTAGAACAATTCCTGAAAGCAATAGATGTATTGCAGCAAAAAAATAAAAACCTCCAAAAAACCCGTGACTTACTCCTACCCAAACTCATATCAGGAGAAATAGACGTAGAGAACCTAGAAATAGACACAGGAAACATAGCAGCATAAGAAAACATGAAAATTCCAGATAATGCAATAATTCCACCAGAAAAACTTACCAACTATTTGTTAGTTCCGCGCACCAAAGACGATAAATCAAAATTTTTAGCTCAAGCAGGGTTTACACAAGATAACCCAGAAAAATTATTAACAGCTATTCGCCAACTTGTCACTAATAACGAAGCAATAATAGATAATGTCAACGAATATGGAACATTTTACACCGTTACAGGCTACCTTGAAGGTATCAACACCATTAACTTAGCAGTAGTTACAGTTTGGTTACAATCAAATTATGATGGCAGCTTTCGTTTTATCACCCTCAAACCAAAAAAGGATTAATCATAATGAAACTTGAACTATATCAATATATTGCTCTCAGTCGTGACTTACCAGAATATAACCTCAAAAAAGGTGATGTTGCTATGCTAATTGATGATGTTACACATCCTCAAGGTGGGGAAAATGGCTATATATTAGAAGTATTTAATGCTGCTGGTGACTCCATAGCGGTTTTAACAGTTCCCATATCAGCAGTGGAAAAAATGCCCAGTAATGCAGTATTAGCTGTACGGACTTTAGCCACAACATAAAAAATGTGGAGAGAATAATAAAAATAAATACCCCTAATTTTCCCATAAAAATTGTCAAATTTTCACCGATAAAAAAGTAATATTCACATCATAAAACGCCCGGTTTTGCATCATTACCCGCCGGGGAATTAATTCCCCGTCTAATAGCGAAAGTCGGTTAAAACCGACTAAAAAACAGCGTTAATTATCATTGATTATTGTGATTAAATCCTGTAAATCCTTAAATCCTAGAAATCCTGATTCAGACAAAAAATTAAATCCTTAAATCCTGGAAATCCTGATTCAGACAATTAAATTGTAGTTGAATTGACGCAGAAAACCCAAGATGAATTAGTTTTTTATCTATATATTTGATTTTAACTACAGAGGAAAATAAGCGTTGAGAAAATCTACTGGTGTCAATATTAATATTCCCGCAAATTCTTTTAAAGTTAATAAATCTAGGTCTCCAGTAATTAACACTTCCGCATTAGCTGATAAAGCAGCAGCAATAATTTTATTATCTTTAGCATCTCGCAATTCAGGTATATCAATATAAGTATCAGGACAAAAAGTTATTATATCTCTCGTAGCATCAATTATATCTGCCAAAGTTAAACCTAATGATGTAATTTTATTAGCAAATTTAGCACGATTTAATGTAGTTTCAAATTCTAAAAATAAATCATCAGAAGCAAAAATTGTGATTTGTTGATTTTGTGCTAGTTGTAAAATTTTCCTTGGTGTTCCTTTCCATAACAAAGCCGAAATCCAAACATTAACATCAACCACTACCTTCATTTATTCCCCCACAATTCTTTTCTAACATCTTTAACAATTGCACTAATTTCTTCTAAAGAAGGTGCTTCTGTATCATCTTCAGATTCATCAATATGTTGAAATAATTCATCTAAACTTAATTTATTTGATTTTTTAGTAAATTTAAGCTCATTTTCTGTGATCAAAATTTCATATTCAGTCAAAGGTTGTAGTTGTGCTAAAATTTCCGCAGGAATTTCTAATTTTCGATCTGGAGTAACTTTAGCAATTAATTTATTCTGCATATTATTTACCATATTTTACAGTTTGTTTGATTTTATCATATAAATGATAAGTAGGTGGGCGTTAAAAATTGTCGTTGGGGCAAGGGAACAGGGAACAGGGAACAGGGAACAGGAAGAGACTTTTGGGCGATTTTACTTTTCTTCACATACCTTTAAATTTTTCTGTTCACCTACTTAGCTTGTTTCATGATTAATAAGTGTAAAACCTCAAATTAAATCCTGAAAATCCTCAAATCCTGTAAATCCTGATTCAGACAACAAAAAAATAGTGCATAATAAATACATAACCCTGTGTAAATACACCATCATTTATGCGCTATCCTCACCCCGACTCAGAACAAGCATTAGAAAACGCTACCATTAAACTATTTTCACAATTAGGCTGGAATACCGCCAACTGCTACAATGAAGAATTAGGGACAAATGGCACATTAGGGAGAATAACCAGAGATGAAGTAGTGTTACTTCCTAAACTCCATACATCCCTAACTAAACTTAACCCAGACTTACCAAAAGAAGCGGTAGAACTCGCAATAGAAGAACTTACCCGCAGTCGTAATACTTTAAGTTTAGAAAACGCTAATAAAGAAATTTATCAACTATTAAAAACTGGCATAAAAGTTAGTTTCAAAGATGATAGTGATGAAGAACAAATAGAAACAGTTAAAATTATAGATTGGGCAAATCTCAATAATAATGATTTCTTTCTAGCTTCTCAATTCTGGGTGACAGGAGAAATATATACTAGACGTGCTGACTTAATAGGGTTTGTAAATGGTATACCTTTAGTATTTATTGAACTAAAAGCCCATCATAAACGTTTAGAATTAGCATATAAAAACAATCTCCAAGATTATAAACAAACAATACCTCAGCTTTTCTGGTATAACGCCTTCATTATCCTTTCTAACGGTAGTAAAAGCCGCATCGGTAGTTTAACAGCATCCTGGGAACACTACAGCGAATGGAAAAAAATCAATAGTGAAGGTGAAGAAGGCATAATTTCCCTAGACACAATTATTAGAGGAACTTGTGATAAAACAAAGTTGTTAGATTTAATAGAAAACTTTATCTTTTTCTACACTGCTAAAGGTTCATTAGTGAAAATAGTAGCTAAAAATCACCAGTTTTTAGGCGTTAATAGTGCCATAGAGGGAGTTAAAAACATTGAAAATAATCAAGGTAAATTAGGTGTTTTTTGGCATACCCAAGGCAGCGGTAAAAGCTATTCTATGGTGTTCTTTTCTCAAAAGATACTCCGTAAAATAATAGGAAACTGGACATTTTTAATTATCACAGATAGAGAAGACTTAGACCAGCAAATTTATAAAAACTTTGCTTTTGCAGGAGTAGTCACAGAACCCGAAAAAGAAGTAAGAGCAAAAAACGCTGAACATTTAAAACAGTTACTCAAAGAAGACCATCGTTATATATTTACATTAATTCAAAAGTTCCGCATTGATAAAGGTCAAGAATACCCAGAATTATCAGACCGTAACGACATTATTGTAATAGCTGATGAAGCTCACCGTAGCCAATATGATACATTTGCTTTAAACATGAGAAAAGCTTTACCAAATGCTGCATTTATTGGCTTTACAGGTACACCATTAATGGCAGGAGAAGAAAGAACTAGAGAGGTATTTGGAGAATATATTAGTATTTATAACTTCCGTCAATCAATAGAAGATAACGCTACAGTACCTTTATTTTATGAAAATAGAATACCTGAACTGCAATTAACCAATGATGACTTAAACGAAGATGTTTATCGCATCATTGATAATGTCATGTTAGATGAAGAAGAAGAAAGAAATTTAGAAAGACAATGTACTAGAGAATATCAAATCATTACCAGAGATGACCGTTTAGAAGTGATAGCTGCTGACATAGTTACTCACTTTTTAAATAGAGGTTATCAAGGTAAAGCAATGGTAATTTCCATTGATAGATTTACCACTGTCAGAATGTATAACAAAGTCCAGCACTATTGGCAAGAACATTTAACAAAATTAAAAACAGAATTAGCTACAGTTAATATTAGTGAATTTGAACAAAAGAAACTATCTAAACAAATTCGCTACATGGAAGAAACAGACATGGCTGTAATAGTTTCTCAATCTCAAGGTGAAGTAGAAGCTTTCCAGAAAAAACAGTTAGATATTACTCCTCATCGTCAAAGAATGGTGAAAGAGTCACCAGCATTAGATGAAAAATTTAAAGATGATAATAACCCATTAAGAATAGTGTTTGTCTGTGCAATGTGGATAACTGGTTTTGATGTTCCTAGCTGTTCCACCATCTATTTAGATAAACCAATGTACAACCATACTTTAATGCAAACTATAGCTAGAGCTAACCGTGTATTTAAAAATAAAAATAATGGGTTAATAGTTGACTATATAGGTGTATTTAAAGACTTACAAAAAGCATTATCTATTTATGGTTCTGCTTCTGGTGGTGGAGTTAGAGAAGGAGATATACCAGTTAAAAATAAATCTGCTTTATTAGGACAATTGAGAGAAGCAATAACCGAAGCATTAGTATTTTGTCAAGATAAAGGAATTGATGTTAAACAGTTAGAAAATACTCAAGAGGCTTTTTTAAGAACTAAGTGCTGGGATGATGCGGTAGAAGCAATTTTAGTCAATGATGATGCTAAACGCAATTACTTTTCTATGGTGAATAATGTCACGAAATTATATAAGGCAATTTTACCTGATATAGTTGCTGGTGAATTTACCACAATTCAAGGATTATTAAACAAATTAGCTAATAAAATTCGTTTAGAAGTTCCAGATATAGATATATCTAAGGTTGTAGAACAGGTAGAAGAATTACTAGATGATTCTATTA
Source organism: Anabaena sp. UHCC 0451 (assembly GCF_034931405.1). Classification (NCBI taxonomy): domain Bacteria; kingdom Bacillati; phylum Cyanobacteriota; class Cyanophyceae; order Nostocales; family Nostocaceae; genus Anabaena; species Anabaena sp. UHCC 0451. The sequence continues at coordinate 5,583 of NZ_JAYGHA010000056.1, forward strand.
CTGCTGGTAAATTTATCATCTCTAATAATTCCAGTCAATTGATAAACTTAAATGACTTAGACTTTGAAGCATTAAAAGCACAGTTTAACACAGGTTATCAGCGTACAGTAGCAGAAAAACTTAAAGGTAATATTAACAGTAAAGTACAAAAGATGGTGCAGTTAAATAGAACCAGAATTAATTATTTAGATAAATTCCAGAAAATGATAGATGATTATAATGCTGGTTCTAGAAATGTGGAATGGTTCTTTAATGAATTGATTAACTTTGCTCAAGAATTAAAACAAGAAGATAAAAGAGCAATTAGGAATAATTTAACTGAGGAAGAATTAGCGATTTTTGATTTATTAACTAAACCAGAAATTAAACTAACTAAAGAAGAAGAATTAGAGGTAAAACAAGTAGCTAGAGAATTATTAGCGACGTTAAAACGAGAGAAGCTAGTTCTAGACTGGAGAAAACGCCAACAAACTAGAGCAGGTGTAGAAGTAGCTATTAAAGATATCTTAGACAAATTACCTCAAAGTTACTCAATAGAAGTTTATGAGAAAAAATGTCTGGAGGTTTATCAGCACATTTACGAGAATTATTCAGAACGAGATATTAGTATTTATCAAATATTCGATGAAGTCTAATATCTTTATCCTGTTATGTCAGTATAGAAACTTTGAAGGCAGCGGTGCATAGTGATAAATACAATAAACAAATAGCTCATTATTATGATTCTACAAGTTTTAAATCACATCTCGCAAGACACTGCGGGTGTTTTGCCAAGTCCATAAACCAATCGCTGCCACACTGATACTCATTCCACATAGAACTATGGATAAACCAAAAGCGTTAACTAGCTTGGTGGTAATTAGCAAAGGAACAGAAAGCGCAATGTTAACCGCGTGATTTTGAAAGCCAAATACTTTGCCGTGCATTGCCGGGGGGGTATACTGCTGAATCAAGGTTTGCATTGGTACGTTAATTAGTGCTGCTCCTAATCCTAAGAACACGCAAAGTCCGAGAACTAGCAAGAGATTATTAATAATAATAAACATTATCAGTGCTACTGCCATAAACATAAAACCAATCAAAGGCAGGGGCTTACGATGTAATTTATGGCCAAAGTGTCCGAGAATTCCTGCACCTAAAACCATTCCCACACCAGCAGCTGCAACAAAAAAGCTAAAATCAGTTTGCTCTAAATTCAGTTTGGCCGCTAATCTAATCGCTAATTCTAGTAAGGCGGCAAATACGCAATACAAAGCGACAATTTGGATCATGGCATTCCAGATCAGGCGATTTTGCTTCAAATACTGCCAACCTTGTAAAAATTCAGTGAGGGGATTAACTACCGAGGTTTGTCTATGTTCTTTAAACCGAATCGGTAACATGATCACCGCAGAAGCAAGGTATAAACCACCTACTAACAGTTCTTTGCCAAATTCAAGGCTGAGATATTCAGCCCAGTGCAGAATTGGTGTTCCCACTGCATAGCCAACAATTAATGCTGTCATCATCGTGCTACTAAATAAGGCATTGGCCGCCATCAAATTCTCTCGTTTCACCATCAGGGGAATAGTGGCTTGTTCCGCTGGGGCAAAAAACTGTGTGACGGTGGAAATACCAAAATTCAATGCTAACAATACCCCCAACTGTCTGGGCAAAAACGGTATACTCAGTGTTAAAAATCCACGTACAAAATCAGAACCAACCATGATTAGCTTTTTTGGCATCCGGTCAACAATGACACCACCCGCAGAGCCAAAAAAAATGGCTGGTAGTGTAAATGCCATGTATAAATAAAAGCGTCCTGTGCCTTCTGATAAATTAGCAGGTAAGTATTTTTGTCCTAGCAAATCAATCATTAAGATCAGTAAAACCTTATCTGCCAACTGGGAAATCAGTTGTCCAATCCATAGGAGCATAAAATTGCGGTTTTTTAGCAGTGTGCCAAAACCACTATTAACAGCAGTCGGTTCAGTGGGAAACATTTAGATAATTGGGGATTGAGGATGAGGGATTGGGGATTGGGGATTGGGGATTGGGGATTGGGGGTTGGGGGTTGGGGATTGGGGATTGGGGATCAGGAATCAGGGATTGGGGATCAGGAATCAGGGATTGGGGATTGGGGATCAGGAATCAGGGATCAGGAATCAGGGATTGGGAAAAACTTTTAACCAGTCCCCAGTCCCCAGTCCCCAGTCCCCATTCCCCAGTTGCCAGTTGCCAGCACCTTTTTATTCATAGCGTTTCAACAACAAATGTAAAAATTCAGCAGCATTTAGGGAATTTTGGGGACGGGACAACCCAATTGATGGATCTGTCCAATGACCTTTGACCTTTTGAGGCGATCGCCACATTGATAAATGGTCTACTGCGGGGTCGGCATAAAAATTATCTTCCCCACTACCTAAAATAGCAGAACTCCAATGGCTAAAATAGTCATGACTGAGGCGATGAATGGGAAAATTACCCCATAATGGGACTCCCCAACCATCTATAGCAATCAAGGCTTTGACATTACCACCCAAGAGTTGCCATTTGATCGCAGCACCTATTGCCCCAACGACACCAGCACTAAAGCCAATGAATATAACAGGCGATTCTAGCTTATTACCCAAGCGATCGCCTTCGGCGCAGCGTAGCTGTTCGCGTAAAAACAGCACAATATGAAAGGCTGATAAAGCTAAAACATCTTCTCCCGGAAAAACCAGTATATTGAACAACTTATCATCATATTTCTCAACATTTGAGGATAACAACTCTTTAACAAAGCTTTTTGTTAATTCTACTTCATGGATGCCAGGGCAAATAATGATGTTCATTAGCTTTTTTGGTGGAATATAAGAGGAAATAGCAGTTCAAAAGTTAATTTTTATTTTTAATTTGTAATTTTTAGTTGTGAGATATATATTTTTATGTTTACATTTATCCTATCCCCCAGGAAGGGATAATAATTAACGAGTAAGGGAATGATAAAATTATTCCCTGTTGATTGAGAATCTCTCCTTTTTTGTTATATCGAGGAAATTATTGTGGTTGCAACTCCAGAAAAACTGCAACATACTCACGAGCATCTACCCAACCAAGACCGCGTAGCAGTATTGCTCATGGGCTACGGTGAAGTCGAAAGCTATGAAGATTTTGCTAATTATAATGAACAAGCTTTAAATCTACTTACCGCTAAATTCGCACCAGTACCCACTTGGATATATCCCCCCCTTGCCAAGTTATTGGCGTTATTTGACCGCCATGAATGGGGACACACACACCATGATTTCATCTCTCCCCATAATGCAATCTTTGAACGGCAACGAGCAGGGATTGAACACGAATTACAACATAAATGGGGTGGTGGTGTTCAAGTATTCAAGGCTTTTAACTTTTGCGCTCCTTTTTTGCCTAATCAGGTTTTAGCAGAAATTAAGCAGCAAGGCTTTAGCAAAATACTAATTTACCCGCTTTTGGTTGTAGATTCCATTTTTACCAGTGGTATTGCCATTGAGCAAGTTAATAATGCTCTGGTTGAATTAGCTGATGGTGATGAACACTGGGTGAAAGCACAGCGATATATTCCTTCTTTCTACAATGAACCAGAATATATCAATTTAATGGCGCAGTTGGTAGAAGAAAAAATTAATACTGATTTATCAGCAGCTTATTTACCTTCCCAAATTGGTATTGTGTTGATGAATCACGGTTGTCCTCACAAAGCTAAAGGCTTTACATCAGGAATTGATGAAAGTCAAGCACTTTACGAATTAGTGAGAGAAAAATTAATCAATCGTTATCCTTTGATTTCTGTGGGTTGGTTAAATCACGACACACCACTGATTGACTGGACACAGCCAAATGCTACCCAAGCAGCCCAAAATCTCATTCAATTGGGTGCAAAAGTTTTGTTATTTATGCCAATTGGTTTTGCCACAGAAAACCACGAAACACTGTTAGATGTTCATCACATCATTCATGATTTAGAAAAACAGTATTCTGGTGTGGATTATTTACAAATGGCTTGTGTAAATGACCATCCCCAATTTATGGATATGGCTGCTGAATGGGCAAATGCTCATATTGCCGAGTTGATGCAAGCAGAAGGTCAGGAAGTTAATAGAGAGTTAGCGATAACTCATCATCATCATCACCATTAATTAGGTGATTGGGGACAGGTGATAGGTGACAGGTGACAGGTGACAGGTGACAGATAAAGAATCACTTCTTGTCTGTTGCCTTTTACTTTGGTGATTTGAACTAGAAATTATTGGCTAGTAGTTGTCGTGACAAATTGTAGTTACAATAAAGTAAAGATAGTTTTTATTGGGTGATGGAGTTTGAATGGGATGAAGCCAAGCGTCTTGCAAACATTCGCAAGCATGGCATTGATTTTATCGACGTTTCAGCCGTGTTTGATGGAGATACAGTAACGATAGAGGATGACCGCTACGAGTACGGAGAGCAACGTTTTGTTACGTTTGGTATATTACAAGGACGAGTAATTGCTGTTGTCCACACAGAACGAAGTGATTGCACACGAATTATTTCCGCACGAAAGGCAACCAAGTATGAACAACGAACATATTTCGAGCAAATCTCAAACTGATTGGCAACGTTTAGATGCAATGACTGACGAAGATATTGACTTGTCAGACTGCCCAGAAATTACACCTGAATTATTTGCTAAAGCAGTAGTGAAAAAGGGTTTACCTATCGCTAAAAACAAAGCTCAAGTAACATTACGTATTGATAGCGATGTCTTGGAGTGGTTTAAGTCCCAAGGACGGGGTTATCAAACTCAAATCAATGCTTTACTAAGAGCCTATATGGAGGCTCACGAGTAAATTTCTATGTCTATTTTTCCTCTTTTTGTGTTGGATTTAACTGAAGTTTGGAGTTGAGAATATAAGGAGAATTTATGACTATTGATATAGAAATTTTTCAAACACTTATCAAAATGCCGGAGTCTCTAAAAAAAGAGATATTGCATTATGCAGAATATCTACTTGAAAAACACGCAAAGACAGAATCTTCTCAAGAACAAATTGATCAAACTCATGGTTATGGTAGTTGGGCTGGTCAAATCATTATGTCGGATGATTTTGATGAACCTTTGGAAGATATGAAGGAATATATGTAAAATGGCAGCACTTTTAGATACTCATGCTTTTCTTTGGTATTTACTTGGTGATTCCAAGTTAGGTATTAAAGCGAAAGAAGTGATTGACAGTAAAACAGATTTGTATTTTAGTATTGCCAGCCTTTGGGAAATATCTATTAAAATCAATCTTGGTAAATTGCAACTCAATCGGTCATTTCAAGATTTGTCGCAAGAATTGCAATATATTAACGCTCAACTCTTACCGATTACTTTTAAAGATACTGAAGTTTATCTTACTCTTCCATTGAATCACCGAGATCCTTTTGATCGGATTTTGGTGGCACAAGCAATAAATCATTCTTTAGTTTTAGTGAGTCGTGATGTGGCTTTTGATGCCTATTCTGTTCAGCGTTTGTGGTTATAAATAAAATAGAAGAAACTAAATTATTCTAAAACTTTACGCCATGAGGCATGAATACGAGATTTACCTGGAATGAGTTCTATTTTACCTTTTTTTCGCAGTCTATAAAAGATATTTTTCACTGTATCTGATTTAACTCCAATCAGTTTTCTAGCTTCATAGTTGGTTATTTCTGTATGTGTCTCAAGATAGTCCATGACTAATTGCTCGTACTTTGGATATTGATCATATATTGAGTTTATATTTTCTGTATCTGCATCCTTATTTCCAACTTTACGCCAAGCTGCGTTACTTTTTGCTCTTCCAGGAACAGGTTCAATTTGTCTTCTATCTCTTAATCTGTTAAATGCCGCTTTGATAGTACCTTCTGAACGAATTCCAGTCATCTTTCGAGCAGTTTTATTAGTAATTTCTGTGTTGGTTTCTAAATATGACATAATATCGGCTTCTATAGAAGCTAGAGGTTCATGTTTAATGTGTACAGAAACAGAGTTTTGATTTTCAAATATTTCAGGAGGTTTTAGTCTTAATCTAGTCATTGCATCGAAAGCAGTATTCAAACCTTCTCCAACATCCTTATTAGGTGGATTAGGAAATTTATTTATAATACGGACAATAGCTCCATTCCTAGCATATTGCTCTTTAAGAATGTTGTTTACTGTAATGTGACCAGGAAGTTTTCCTGGATTCTCAATTTCTATTCTATTGTCAAAAATACGAATGTGAGTATCAGATGCTATACTGTAATCTCTATGCAACAGAGCATTTGTTACGATTTCGTGTATAGCTTCTGGTGGATATGTTATTGCTTGTAATCCTTGATCTCCTACCTTGGGGATTTCTTCAACAATTTTGGTAGTTTGATTTACTGCTTCCTGAATTTGATTATATAGACAACCTTCAATAGTCATTGGATCAAAAGCTAAAGTTTCTCTTGTTCCTTCTGCATCTTTTGTTTTGTATCTATAAATTTTTACTCCACAACGCTTAGGTAAAATGGCTTGAGGTTCATCAGCAAAAAGTAGAATACTTGCTATGGTTAGTTGATTCCTCTGAATTAGCTGCTGTTTTTTCAACCACAATTCTGCACCTGTAGTTGGAACAACCTCTTGAATGAATTGGGAAATTACCTCTGAAGTTGTGATTATTTCTATATCTGTATCAATAGTTTGTCTCTCGAATGATTTAATACCTTTATCAAGTTTCAATCTTTCTAAGGCTTTATCATCTTTAACAGGTAAACTGCTTGCACCACGGCGTAAATATGGAATATTATCAGAAGCATATACTATTTCTCGTGACTTAAAAATTATTACTTGTAAAACTAAACCAGGATAACTGTCAGAACAAATAAATGTATATGAATAATCATCTCCCAGTGGGAAAAGTTGTTCAAAAATTTGTAAATGTCCATTAGCAGCTTCTTGATCAGTAAAACCACGCCAATTTCTAATTTTTTCACCATTTACTTCACTTTCACTTTCATCAATTCCAATAAAAAGCTCTCCACCATCAGCGTTAGCAAATGCAGAAATAGATTTACATAATTTATTGGGTTTAACCTCTATGGCTTTGAGATCAATAAAGTGTCCTTCTTCACATTTTAGTATTTTATTTACTTCATCAGCGGTGATTGTAATTACTTCTATTGCCATATTTGTTAAAGTTTATATATTCTGATGTGTATATTTATTATACTAGCGATTTAATTAGCAAAGCTATTAACTACTTAGCTGTATCTGATACCTCAAATTAGTTAATAGCTCCCTATTTCTAATTAACTCCGCGCAATTTCCGTGTATTATCTACCAAGCTTTGAGCAAACTGATCCAACCGTTGAGATAATTTTTCATCCAGCAACTTACCTTCAGGACTAAACGCACTGTAAGCTTGTCCAATAGCAATTTGTTCGGGAATTACCCAACCATGTACCCATCTCAAAATAACTCGTAAATCATTAAGAGCATTACTATTTACTTGTCCACCTAAAATACTAATCAAACCAGCAACTTTCCCAGACAGTTGATCAAAAGTCATTAAATCTAAAGTATTTTTGATAACACCGCTCACACTACCATGATATTCAGGTGTGGCTAAAATTAAGCCGTCAGCATTAGCAACAGTATCGCGCAACCGTTTTACATCTGGATATTCTGGATATTCTTTAGCACCAGTACAAAAAGGTAATTGCATTTGTCGTAAATCAAGAATTTCTACCTCTGCACCTAAAGCTGCTACTCGTTGCGCTGCTACTTGTAACCCTAGCTGGGTATAGGAACCTGATCTTAAACTACCAGCAATACCAACAATTTTTACCATGATTCACCCACAAAACTAAAATTATTAAAAAGCGGAGTCATTACGATTATGGTTATTTTAACGATGAATTTTGTTTTATGTCAAATTCCATCGGGGTGAATAAAAAGCAGAAAGCAGGAAATAATAAGATATAAGCCGTCGCGTTTTCCTTTAATTATCATCTTTCCTAATTGTCAATCACCAATTCCTCATAGGTCGAAGTTAAACTAGATTAGAAAACTGTAATTTCCAGTTATTGCTATTTCAGTCAGAAGAATAGGCATAAAACCAAAAATCAGCTTATGCCAAAACAAAAAGGGTAAATATTATGACAAATGTTGGTAAAAAGGCATTGAAACAAAAGCGTCCCAGAAAAAGTGGTGTTTTGACTGGGGCATTAGCGGCTACTATGATTATGCTGCCAGGAATTTTTGGGAGTAATTCCGTTTTGGCGCAAAAAGTAGAACGCAATACTTTATCTTACGGAGAATTGCTGCAAAAAACAGAGCAAGGGGAAGTGAGAAAAGTAGAACTCGATGAAACCGAACAAATAGCTAAAGTTTATCTAGCGGATCAAAAGCCAGATACACCACCCATACCAGTCAGACTTTTAGATCAAAATACTGAGTTAATTAATAAACTCAAAGAAAAAAATGTTGAGTTTGGTCAAGTTTCCTCTGCTAACAGTAGAGCAGCGGTAGGGCTATTAATCAACCTGATGTGGATTTTACCACTGGTAGCTTTAATGCTGTTGTTCCTACGGCGTTCTAGCAATGCTTCTAACCAAGCCATGAATTTTGGTAAATCTCGCGCTCGCTTTCAAATGGAAGCGAAAACGGGAGTAAAATTTGATGATGTGGCGGGAATTGAAGAAGCTAAGGAAGAATTACAGGAAGTTGTTACTTTTTTGAAACAACCGGAAAAATTTACGGCAGTGGGTGCAAAAATTCCTAAAGGTGTATTGTTAATTGGACCCCCTGGTACTGGTAAAACTTTACTAGCAAAAGCGATCGCTGGGGAAGCTGCTGTACCATTCTTTAGTATTTCCGGTTCTGAATTTGTGGAAATGTTCGTGGGTGTGGGTGCTTCCCGTGTCCGCGACTTGTTTAAAAAAGCTAAAGATAACGCTCCTTGCATCATCTTTATTGATGAAATTGATGCAGTTGGTAGACAACGGGGTGCAGGTATCGGTGGTGGTAACGATGAAAGAGAGCAAACCTTAAACCAACTATTAACAGAAATGGATGGTTTTGAAGGTAACACAGGCATCATTATTATTGCAGCTACTAACCGTCCTGATGTTTTAGATTCTGCCTTGTTGCGTCCTGGTCGCTTTGATAGACAAGTAATGGTGGATGCACCAGACTTAAAAGGACGCTTGGAAATATTGCAAGTTCATGCGCGGAATAAGAAATTAGATCCTAACGTTTCCTTAGATGCGATCGCACGTAGAACTCCTGGCTTTACCGGTGCAGACTTAGCTAACCTCCTCAACGAAGCAGCCATTCTCACCGCCAGAAGACGCAAAGAAGCAATTACCATCCTAGAGATTGATGATGCAGTAGATCGGGTAGTTGCGGGGATGGAAGGTGCAGCTTTAGTAGATAGCAAAAACAAACGTTTAATTGCTTATCATGAAGTGGGACACGCTTTAATTGGTACGTTGGTTAAAGACCATGATCCGGTACAAAAAGTTACCCTCATTCCCAGAGGCCAAGCGTTAGGTTTAACTTGGTTTACACCCAATGAGGAACAGGGTTTAATTTCCCGTTCCCAAATTTTAGCGCGAATTATGGCAGCTTTAGGCGGTCGAGCGGCTGAGGAAATTGTTTTTGGTAAGCCGGAAGTAACCACAGGTGCAGGACAAGACTTGCAACAGGTCACAAGTATGGCCAGACAAATGGTAACACGGTTTGGAATGTCGGAATTAGGTCCATTGTCCTTAGAAAGTCCAAGTCAGGAAGTATTTTTGGGGCGTGACTGGGGGAATAAATCAGAGTATTCTGAAGAAATCGCTGCTAAAATTGATGCTCAAGTTAGAGAAATTGTTAGTAATTGTTACTTGAAGGTAAAAGAATTACTGCAAGAAAACCGCATGGTTTTGGAGCGTTTAGTTGATTTGTTGGCTGAACAGGAAACAATTGACGGTGATTTATTCCGTAAGATTGTTGATGAGAATAGCCAGGTTCAGGTGAGAGATGAAAAGTTAGTAGTTTCTCGTTAGGGATACAAAAACAGACTGGCAGGTGGTAATAAATAGACCTCTTGCCAATTAAAAATGAAGAAACTACAAGACTTTTAAAATTAGAAAAAACCAGTGGTATAATTTAATCAAATCATGTATTTCATTGTGTAAAATTCGCAAAATTAACTCTCAAAAGAAAGGAAATAAACCATGAAAGTATGTATCGATCCAGGACACGGTGGAACAGATCCAGGGGCTAGTGGGAAAGATCCATTCGTATTGAATGAAAAAGACGTTAACTTGTCTATTTGTTTATTTTTGAAAAAAGAACTGGAAGCAAAAGGACATACAGTATTTCTCACAAGAGATAAAGATATTGCTGTATCGTTAAGTGATAGAGCAGAATTTGCAAATCAGAAAAATGCAGACATTTTTATTAGCGTTCATTGTAATTCATTCGCCAACAACACCGCTGAAGGTATCGAAACATGGATATTCTCAGGTTCAAAGTCAGGAAAAAAACTAGCAGAACCTGTACAAAAAAGTTTGGTTGCAACTTTTTCAAATCATAAAGATAGAGGAATTAAAGAAGCAAATTTTCAAGTTTTAAGAGAAACACAGATGCCAGCTATTCTAGTAGAGTGTGAATTTATTAGTAATCCTACACAACTAAAATTTCTGTCAGATAAAGAGAATCACGAAAAAATTGCCAAAGCTATTACATTAGGTATCTAAATAGCATGACATAAACCCAAGACAAGTCAGTTTTGGAAACTGAGTCGGAAGGATAACCTTCCGGCTAATGTTAAGGGTTTCAATAATGCGCGAATAATGTATCCTAATAGCACTATTTATCACCGAATTTAAGGTAAAATTAAATATTCCTGAATTATCCGATGCCATGTTTGAGATATTGCCCTTTCGATTTGAGATAGATAAAATTGCGATCGCTGGAGCTTGTTTATGGGCTTTGGCATTATATCTAGCTTTGGCATCAACTAGGGAATGGGTGACAGAACAACTGAACAGGTGGTTTAATTTTGCCGAGCGATCGCTGTATACTAGTCAAACGGAATTTGAAAAGACACGCAAAGCCAGAGAATCGCAAAATGCTTTTTACGCCTCACTTTTTAGCATTGTGCCTTTTTTCATCTTTGGTGCATTATCTAATTGGGGTCTAGAAATCAGTTTAGGTGAGAGTTGGGGAATTAGCACCGGCATACTTGCCTGTATGGGTGCAGGAATTTATGAACTCGGACGCAGAGATGGGGAATCTTCTGATTAGACTACTACAGGTTGGTGTAAATAGGGCTTGCTGAATAAATGTAAAATTGCTGAATAAATGTAAAATCAAGATAAATCAAAAAGGTTAGAGGGTGAACAAGAGGAAACAAAGTGCAAGATTTTTGAAGGTTAGACCTGAAAAACTGTGCATTTTAGGGACCAAAAATCCAAAAATTTGGGGATGACAGATAGCTGAAACTGTTCCCTATTCCCTATTCCCTATTCCCTATTCCATATTCCCTGTTCCCTGTTCCCTGTTCCCTGCCTTAACGGAAAGACTTTTTCAGCAACCCCTAATTAAGAATAAGAAATATCAAATATTCTATGTTAAAACTACTTAAATACCTTGGTATTTGTCTCATTAGTGCCTTTTTGCTATTTGCGTGTCATGCTTCGACACCAACAGAATTAAAACGCCCTCCCTTGAAAATACCATCTGGATATTTTGTTGGGGAGTATCCAGCCATCATTGCTCAAGAAAAAGGATTCTTCAAAGCCCAAGGGGTAGATGTGGAACTAATTCATACAAAGTATATCCGATTGGAACAAGCAAATGCCAGTGCGGGTAAGTATGATGGTGTTATATCTTCTTTGGGAAGTTTTATCATCTTGAGTGCCACAGATCCAGAGATACAAGCCGTGATGGTTGTAAATGAATCAACAGGAGCAGATGTAGTAGTCGCCCAATCAGAAGTTAAAACCATTGCTGACTTGAAAGGTAAAAAGCTGGGTGCAAATATAGGCGGTTTTAGCGAAGTTTTTGTAACTGAGATGTTGAAAAAAGCTAACTTAACCACCGATGATGTGAACTTGGTGAAATTAGAGGCTTCAGACATTCCTCAACGTCTAAAAAATAATGTTATTCAAGCCGGACACACTTGGCAACCCCATCTTTCTGAAGCTATCAAATCAGGGGGACATATTTTATTTACCAGCAAACAAACCCCTGGCTTGATTTTAGATGTGATTGGCTTTCGCAAAGAGATAGTCCGCGATCGCCCCGAAGATGTTCGTGCATTTGTGCTAGGATGGCTGCAAGCAGTAAACTACTGGAAAGCAAATGTTCAAGAAGGAAACGCGATCATCAGCAAAGTGTTAAAAATTCCTAGCAATACAATCTCTCTAGAGGGATTACACCTCACTAATTTAGCAGAAAATCAAAAATTATTTGAATCTAGTAACCCTAACTCTATTTACAAAACTGCCAAGATATATGCAGACTTTTTTATTCGCTCTGGAAACGTGACGCGCCTTCCTGAGTTAAAAAGTTTGTTCAATTCTTCTTTTTTGAACCCTCCCTCCTAGTATAAAGCCATGCAGCAGACTTTTTTGGGTGGAATTCGTAGTAAGTTGATCGCCTCATTTCTAATTGTTGCTTTAATTCCGTTGCTGTTATTGGCATCTATTAACAAACAGACAACAGAAAACGCACTTACTAAAAATGCAAAACAGGCTTTATCTGCGGCGGCTAAGGAAACAACTAACAAAATAGATGCTTTTATTGATGCCAATCTCAATGCTGTGCGCGTAGAGGCAATTTTACCAGGTTTGGCACGTTACCTTAGCCTCACTCCACAACAGCGAAATGATAGCCCCGAAATGCAATTGGCAACAGAAACATTAAA
>NZ_JAYGHA010000057.1:0-17803 GCF_034931405.1 Anabaena sp. UHCC 0451
AAGAAATATTCTGAATCTACTATTTAGAAATCTATTATGAATAAACAATCTCCCGTACCGCGTTTAGATTTAGCCCCAAAATTACGCCGTCCTCTATCATTATGGAATCCTTTAGATTATCTATTGTTGTTGTATTGGGTGTTTTATTTTCCCCAGGCTTTGCGGTGGTATGTTGATACTTTTGGCGAGGGTTATATTCCTGGTGAAACGATGAACAGGAGTAATTTCATTAAGCGTAATTTATTATTTCAATGCGTTATCTCAACAATAATTACACCTATATTAATTTGTTTATTTTTGAAAACATTAGGTTTGTATATTGACTGGTTCGGTGTGGCATCTGGTATAGCCGTAGGTATGGGGTTCGGTATAGCAGGTGTTATAACCGAAGGTATGGTATTTGGTATAGCAGTAGGTATGGCGTTTGGTGTAGCAGGAAGTGTCGGGTTTGGTGTAGCACAAAGTATGGCATTTGGTGTGGGCTTTGGGATAGCAGGAAGTGTGGTACTAGCTTTAGTACGAAATGTCGTGGTACATATAGTGAAAGGTATGGCATTTAGTATGGTATTTGGAATGGCATTTGGTGCGTTATTTGGAATGGCATTTGATGTGGTATTTGATGTAGTATTTGGTGTGGCATTCGGTGTGGCAGTTTTACGTCCAGACAATTGGTTAATGGGCTTACTTTTTATTCTCAAAAATGATAGTTTGTTACTTCCCCGCATTACTCCCATCCCCATACCCTCTCTTAATATACTTTTAGAAAATTGGTTGTTACGTGACTGGAAAACAGGAATACATAATATTAATGAATATTTGTTATATACTTGGCAATTTATTCCTGTAGTCCAATCAGTGAATCAGGTACTAAATAGTAAACCACCAGAGCAAATAATTTGGTATGTTTCTCAATTAGCTGAAACTACTTATAATTGGGAAATAATATATTTTACATCGGCTACGCTCAATAAAAGATTCAAGTCGGAAGTAATAGATCATTTATTATTTTTACCTTCCTCTTGGAAAAAAAAATTACAGATGAAGTTGAATACAGATACTTGCCTAGATACTGACTCTCAAGCTGCTGCGGCAGGATTTTGGTATCTTCATGAAAAACAACCAATAAAAGCAAAAGAAGCTTTTGAAGTAGTTCGCTCCCTTCCCTATGGAGAAGAAATGTATATCCTTGCTCAAGTTTTGGAGAAGCTAAACAATGTTCAAACATTATACTCTATTTTAAATCTAGAATTACCTAATTTTCCGCAGAGAAAAGGTTTATTACGTCCTGACACTTGGCAAATATTAAATAGATTTCTGAAAGTAATAGAATTCGTAAAAACTATCAAATCTAGCATATATTATAATAAACGTTATTTAGCTTTTCTTTGTGCAGTAGCAGAAATTGTGGTTATTGCAAATACATTAGACAAACTGTTTGAAGCTGAAAAGGGATTAATTAGAGATATTACAGAAAATTGGGGGCAAATTATATTAAAAATAGTGGACGAATTTGAAAATATATATATTACTAAACCAGTTAATAATCTCTACATTATTGGTGATCCAGTAAGTGGTAATTTATTTATTGGTAGAGAAGATATAATTAGACAATTAGAAGAAATTTGGTTAAGAACTTCTCAACTCCAGTCTGTAGTCATTTATGGTCATAGACGCATGGGTAAAACTTCCATTTTACGCAATGCTGCCAATTCTTTAGATAATCAGGTAAAAGTTGCTTATGTGAATTTACTCAAATTGGGAGATGTAACCCAAGGTGTAGGTGAAGTATTAATGGCTATTAGTGATGAAATTTCCCAAGTTGTGAATATTCCCCCTCCCAATGATGATGATTTATTAAAACTACCTGTCCTCACTTTTAACCGTTACTTTAAAGAAGTAATTAAAAATTTATCTGGTGGTTTAATTATTGCTTTAGATGAATTTGAAAAAATTGAAGATTTAATTAAAGATCAAAAAATTCCTGCTAATTTTATGGACTTATTGAGAGGTTTATTACAAGAATCTCCTCAAGTTGCTTTTGCTTTTGCAGGGTTGCACACTTTAGATGAAATGACAGCAGATTATTTTCATCCCTTTTTTGGTAGTGTGATTAATATTCGTGTGGGTTTTCTCAGTCGTGGTGCAACTGGTCAAATTCTCGCTAACCCTGCTATTGAAGATTTTTTATTAGACTATACACCAGAAACACTAGATAAAATTTATGATTTAACCTACGGACAACCTTATTTAGTGCAGTTAATAGGTTTTCATTTAGTCCGACTATATAATGATTTTGTCTTTGAACAAGGAAGAAACCGCGACTCAGTTTTTAATGTAGAAGATGTAGAAGCAGTTGTGAATAAACCGGAATTTTTTACCAGAGGTAGTAATTATTTTAATGGTGTTTGGGGTCAAGCTGGGGAAAATGGTAATATTCAACAAGTAATTTTAAGTCATCTGGCAAAATCTCCCCAAGGATTAAGTTTAAATGATTTGGTTGAGTTGACAGGAATAGATGAAAGTAATTTACAGACAGCTTTAGATACTTTAAAACGTCATGATGTGATTGTAGAAAATCAGGGACGATGGATAATTATTGTAGAGTTATTTCGCCGTTGGGTTGTGAAAACACATCCTTAAATTAAATATATTAATAACAATCTAAACTTAAACTAAATCCTGGTAATATCTCTTCACCTAATAATTTTGTCGGTAAATTTCGCAATTCTACATCTTGTCCTAAACGATAAATTTCTACTTGTTGCTGTTGAGGATTTATTAACCATCCCAGTTTTACCCCTGCATTCATATATTCTTGCATTTTTTGACGCAGAGTTTCTAAATTATCCGTAGCTGACCTTAATTCAATTACAAAATCTGGTGCAATGGGGGGAAATTTACGTTTTTGTTCAGGTGTTAATGCTTCCCAACGTTCTTTTTTAATCCAAGCTGCATCAGGAGAGCGATCGCCCCCATTTGGTAGTTTAAATATAGTGGAAGAACTAAAAGTGTAACCAAGTCTTGTTTGCCGATTCCAAATACCTAAATCTATAATAAATTCTGCTTCTCTATTTCCGCTTTCTCCTCCCACTGGTGGCATAATAATTAATTCTCCGGTAGATGTACGTTCAAATTGTAAATCACTGTTTTTTTGACATAGTTGATAAAACTGTTCATCAGTTAAATTAACAGTGTCTAAGTTGAGTTTTAAAGGACTGATAACCATAAAAATTTTTATTCTCCTGACTAGGATATATTAATATTATGACTCAAACATGATTTTTATACAAGTTATCAATCCTGTTCATCCTTTAATCCTGTACTATGGCTAACGCCACGCTCCGCGAACGACTTCGCTCAGTAACCAGACATCCTGATTCTGACAATTGAGAGACGGGGAAACCCCGCAGAGGACGGGGAAACCCCGCCCCTACAGTTAACAGAAATTAACCAAAATGTTTGATAATTGCATCTGCAAATTCAGAACATTTCAAAGGTTCTACAGGTGGTTCAATCATCCGCGCTAAGTCATAGGTAACTTGACCATTTGCTATGGCTGCACTCAATCCTTTTTTAACCAAATCTGCGGCTTCTTGCCAACCCATAAATTCCAGCATCATCACACCGGAAAGAATCACAGAACCGGGGTTAATTTTATCTAAACCTGCGTGTTTTGGTGCTGTACCATGAGTGGCTTCAAAAACCGCGCAGGAGTCGCCAATATTTGCCCCTGGACCCATGCCTAAACCGCCAACTATCGCCGCAGCAGCGTCAGATAAATAATCGCCGTTGAGGTTCATTGTCGCCAGAATAGAATACTCATCTGGTCGAGTTTGAATTTGTTGAAAGATACTATCGGCAATGCGATCATTGACCATGATTTTCTCTTTCCATTTGCCATTTCCATGACTTGCCCAAATATCATTAAGAACTGTTTCCACTTCTTTGACAATTTGCGCTTTTTTCTCTGGTGTTAAAGCATCAAAACCAGGATCGATCATTCTGGCGTTTTCTTCTAGGGAAATGTTGGGGTTTTTTTCCTTATTTCCTAAGATCCAAGATTCCCTTTCTGTAACGCACTGTTGACGAAATTCGCTGGTTGCTAGTTCATAACCCCAATCTCTAAAAGCGCCTTCGGTGTATTTCATGATGTTACCCTTATGTACCAAGGTTACTTGCTGCTTATCTTTGGGTAAAGTCAAAGCGTGTTTAATGGCACGTCTCACCAAACGTTGAGAACCGCTTTTACTGATAGGCTTAATTCCTATACCAGCATCGAGGGGAATTTGTTTTTTACCGTGTTCTGGGGTAGCGGGTATTAATTCTTCATTTAGGAACTTGATCAAGCGATCGCCAATTTCGCTTCCCTGCTTCCACTCAATCCCCAAATAAATGTCTTCCGTATTTTCCCGGTAAACAATTACATCCAATTTTTCCGGGTTTTTGTGTGGAGATGGTGTACCAGCGTAGTAACGACAAGGACGCACACAGGCGTAAAGGTCAAAAATTTGCCGTAATGCCACATTTAAAGACCGAATTCCACCACCAACGGGAGTAGTCAAAGGTCCTTTTATAGCAACGCCATATTCTTTAATAGCTGTGAGTGTATCTTGAGGTAAATACTGGTATGTACCGTATAAATCACAGGCTTCATCACCAGCATAAACCTTAAACCAGCTAATCTTTCTTGTGCCTTTATATGCCTTAGCAACCGCAGCATCAAGCACTTTTTCCGTCGCAGGCCAAATATCTATACCTGTTCCATCACCGCGAATAAAGGGAATAATGGGATTTTCTGGAACAACAGGTTCACCATTTTTGAAGGTAATTTTTTCGCCAGTTGTCGGGGGGGTAATCTTGTCGTACATATTTCACACATTCCAAATAGAAGGAGTTCAGGAGACAGGAGACAGGAGTCAGAAGGAAGAAGTCAGGAGGTAAATATTTATTTCTCCCCATCTCCCCATCTCCCCATCTCCTTTGTCTGAGGCGCAGATCATCCCCTGCTTTAGCTGATAAATTATTGGTAGCTTAGACGTAGGTTTCAGTTAAACCGGCGCTATTTTGTACAGTCAAAAATAGTAAACTACTTTTCGCTATCTGCGCTTCATTTTGTAGAATGCCCAATAGCTGATTCGTTTTTTCACGCTCACCGCTAACACGAGTAATGGCATGACAGACCCAATGATTGTATCAGGCACTGCTAATGACATCGACTCCCTGCGCCAAAAGTTAATCGCTGGGTCCCAAAAAGTCCAACAACAAATCATCCCACAGTTAGCTGACTTGGGTAATGAAGGATTAGAGGTGTTGCAGGAATTTTTACTGAAACGTCGTGACACTCCAGCAACTTGGATTGATGGTAAAGCTTACCAAGTAGTCTACAACTCTGATGCACCTACAGCCAGGGAATTTCTAGAAACTAACTTTCCTGAAGGAATTGTACCTCTAAAATCAGACTGTGGGATCAGTTACAATTCTTTGCAACAACTACTCACCCGTCAAGAGTTCCAAGCAGCTGACCTTCTGACTATCCAAAAAATGTGTGAAGTGGCAGGCCCCACAACGGTGCAGAGAAAATGGTTGTATTTTACCGATGTAGATAATTTCCCAATTCAGGACTTACAAACCATTAATCATCTGTGGGTAGTCCACTCAGAAGGAAAGTTTGGTTTTTCTGTACAGCGAGAAATTTGGTTGGGGTTGGGTAAAAACTGGATCAACCTATGGACGAAAATTGGCTGGAAAAGCGGTAATAACTGGACGCGCTACCCCCATGAGTTTACATGGGATTTAAGCGCCCCTAGAGGTCATCTACCCCTCTCTAATCAACTGCGGGGTGTGCGGGTGATGTCTTCCCTTCTCAACCATCCTGCTTGGAATATGTAGGCAAATGGATCAAATTCATTGAAATGCTCAGAGTGAAATGCTCAGAGATGGAATTTTTGACTTTCATATCTCGATTCAGCAAAGTTCTAAATTGAAAGAACGAGGTTTATTAGATTGAGAACTATTGATTTCATACAAAGACGCAAAACTATTTTTAGCATTTTTGCGTCTCTGCTCGAAATCAACTTTCTTTCATTTCTATTTGCAAAGGCAAAATTACAGTAAAGGTAGAACCAACCCCCACTTGAGAAACTAGCTTAATTTCACCTTGTAATAGTTTCACTAAGTGCGAAACTATTGTTAAACCTAAACCAGTACTGTCAGGTAGGTGAGACTTTTGACTATGGCAACGAAAATAGGGTTCAAAAATCTGCTTTTGGTTTTCTGGTGCAATGCCAATACCTGGATCAGAAACGATAAATTCCCATTTTTGATTATCTAATAGATGACAAGTAATGTTAATACTTCCCGACTCTGTATAGCGAATCGCATTACTAACAAGATTTATGATAATTTGTTGTAATTGAAAGGCATCTGTGATTATTTTTTGAGGCTTTTGTTCATAATTAACTACGAGTGCCAATTTTTTTTCAGCAGCTAAAGGCTCAAGCATTTCACATACATCAGTAATGATTTCACAGACATCAGGTGATGTAAGTTCAAGTTTGATTTTGCCGGATTCATAGCGCGATACTTCTAGTAAATCATTAATTAAACGTAGCAATTGTCTGCCATTACGTAATACTCGTTCAATATGTTCAATATTATGATAAGCTTCTTTTTCATCAGTTTTTCGATGTTGACGTAAAAATAAATCAGAGTAACCAATAATTGAAGCTAGAGGCTGTTTTAAATCATGAGTTAGTAAAGAGAGATTTTCTCGATTAGCATTAATTAATCTAGTTAGTTCCTGATTGTGCAAAGTTAAAGTATTATGCAGATGATCTAATTCTCTGAATCGTTCATCAACATAACTATTAAAACACCGAGCGATCGCTTCATCAAGGACAGTGTTAATCAACCGAAAAGCCCGAATAATATCTCTAGGAGTTCCCTGCAACAAATCTTCTTGGATTACATCACATATTACTGCTCTTAAATGATGATATTCTCTAGCAATTTCTTCTGAGTTAAAGCCTTGTGTAGCTCTAATAACTCCATGTTCCCAACTAGCGGTGACGATTGACTTAAAATCATTGCTCTCATAGGTTGAAAGGACTGTTACTATTGCTTTCAATATATATGGAATGTGATTTTTAATTGCACTGAAGGATAGATTATCAGCACTTTCTATTTGTCTATCTTGGCGAACAGCTATTACCCATTTATCTAAAATAATATCATTTTTATCAGCCAGCACTTGACTAAAATCCATTTGTTTAAATTCCGTGAATCTAATTACACATCAATTAGTTTAGCAGTAAGAATTCAGGTAAGGCGATAAGATCCCCGACTTCTTTTATTTATTGTGTCCATAAATGATAAATTGATCTTAGAGGTCGGGGATCTAGATATGAACGTTCCCGTATAATTGGATCAAACTGTCAAATACAACGAATTAATTTCATAATGGCAAAAGTTGTTCTAGAAAATATTAAGCGTAAATTCAACAATGTCACCGCTATCGAGGATATTACTTTTGAAATTCCTGATGGTGAATTTTGGGTGCTAGTTGGTCCTTCGGGGTGCGGGAAATCTACAATTTTACGAACTATTGCTGGATTGGAAACTGCAACATCTGGTAATTTGTTTATAGGCGATCGCTTGGTTAATGATATCCCAGCAAGGGCGCGTGATGTGGCGATGGTATTTCAAAATTATGCCCTTTATCCCCATAAAACCGTCGCCCAAAATATCGCTTTTGGTTTGGAAATGCGAAAGGTTAATAAAAAGACGATTCAAGAACGAGTTTTGACGGTTGCGCGATCGCTTTCTCTGGAAAATCTGTTAGACAGAAAACCAAAACAACTTTCTGGTGGACAACAGCAACGGGTAGCATTAGGAAGAGCGATCGCACGTCAACCACAATTATTTCTACTTGATGAACCTTTATCTAATTTAGATGCTCAATTACGAGATGATACCAGAGCAGAATTAAAGCAATTGCATCAACAATTGGGAATTACGACAATTTACGTCACCCATGACCAAGTTGAAGCAATGACTTTAGCTGATAAAATTGTAGTATTAAATCGGGGACGTATTCAACAAATTGGCGATCCTCAAAGTATTTACGCTTTACCTGCTAATGAAATGGTAGCAAGTTTTTTGGGTAATCCACCTATGAATATTTTACCTGCTATCTATAAGGGTGATAATTTTGATATTAGCGGACAATTATTAGCTATTCCTGAAAATATCAACACAGCTTTAAAGTTGCACCCAGAACAAATATGTAATTTGGGTATTCGTCCTGAACATATTAGTATTGGAAATATTAACGAACCGCAGAGACGCAGAGAACGCAGAGAGGAGGAGTTAGGAGGGTTAGTTGTTGAGGTGAAGGTTGTTGAACCTTTGGGTAGGGAAACTTTGATTCGTGTCTCTTTACCCGGTTCTTCTGGGTTTATAAATGTTCAGGTGGGTGGGGGTGTGCGTTTACATCCTGGGGAAAATCTGCATTTGCAGTTAGATTTAAATCAGTTGTTTGTGTTTGACCCAAGTAGTGGGGAAAGAATTTTTCCCGTGGTTTGAGGATAATACCAACCTACAAAAAACTGCCACCTTTCACCTATTAACTTCTTTAAATCCTGTCGCTTTGAGAATTTCTTGATCACCTTTTCTTACTATTAGGGTTGAATCAGCATTTCCATCTTCTGTAATCGGTTGTTCTAAGATATAAACATAATCTCCATTTGTCCACCCTGTCACGCATTTTCCATCACGACAAGAAACTCTACCTCCTGTTAATTCAAGACATTGACCTTTTGCATCACATCCTTTATAAGTCAAGTTTCCTGTATTATTAACTCCTGTCCAAGATTCATGATTACCTGTTGTAATTGTCCACTCACCATTACTGATAGTTTGGGTTTTACTTTCTTTGGGGTTTGTTGATGTTTTTTCATCTAAAACTTCCATTTTGGTAATGATTGATTCTTGACGACTTTTTCCGCAAGGTTCAGCACTTTCGCAATCATTAACTGATTCTATTGTGAAAACAGCACGTACTTTTTTATTTAGAAATTTTCTTTCTTCTGCACAAATCTCAAAACTTGCACCAACTCGGTTTTCTTGACCTTGTTCATCTACTAAATTGACATAACATAGTAAATCACCATTTACTAATTCTTTGACTGTACCAATTTGTGGTGATTTATTTTTGATGGTGGTTTTGCTGACTGTTTGAGGTACAGATTTTGTTTTAGTTTGAGTATCTGTTTTTGGTTTAGTTTCCGGTTCTGGGGAATTTTCCGGTTGAGATTGTGCAGTATTATTAGTTAATGTTTCTGTGGTTGTACTGTTTGGTGCATTACTACAACTAACCAGAGAAATGCAGGAAATAATTAAGGAAATTGTGGGAATTAATTTTTTCATGGGTAATTTTTACAAGTTGGTAAATGCTAGATTCATTTTTTTGGCTAAATATGATCATTAGGTCAACTTTTAGTAGATAATAGTATCAACTTATGATACTATATAATGGAACTAAATACTAAACACAAAAAATCCCTCGATGCTATCTTTGAAAATCCAGTTAGAGCAAACATTCCTTGGAGTGATATTGAAGGAATGCTTGTAGCACTAGGAGCAGAAATAACACAAGGTTCTGGTTCAAGAGTGAGAATTTATCTCAATGATGTAAAAGCTGTTTTTCATAGA
Source organism: Anabaena sp. UHCC 0451 (assembly GCF_034931405.1). NCBI lineage: Bacteria > Bacillati > Cyanobacteriota > Cyanophyceae > Nostocales > Nostocaceae > Anabaena > Anabaena sp. UHCC 0451. Next base: position 9,712 of record NZ_JAYGHA010000057.1, read on the forward strand.
CCTCATCCCCAAAAAGAAACAGATAAAGGTGCTGTAAAATCCATGCGTCGCTTTTTACTAGAAGCAGGAGTTAGCAATGAAATATAAAGGTTATGAAGCAATAGTTGAATTTGACGACGAAGCTGATATTTTTCATGGTGAGGTTATTAATATTCGAGATGTGATTACATTTCAAGGTAGTAGTGTAGAAGAGTTGAAAAAAGCTTTTCACGATTCAGTAGATGATTATCTAGAATTCTGTCAGGAACGTGGTGAAGAACCTGATAAACCATTTTCAGGTAAATTTGTGGTGAGAATTAATCCTCAATTACACCAAATAATTACAATTCGAGCGAAAAAAGAAGGTAAAAGTTTGAATTCTTGGATAGAAAAATGCTTGTCTGAGTATACAGGTAAGTCTGGTTATTCTCATTGAGAAATAGTATGACACTTTACCAACTCACCAGGAGCAAAAGCACCATTTTCTGTAATAATAGCTGTAATTAATTCTGCGGGAGTAACATCAAAAGCAGGATTATAAAATTCAACTCCGGTCGGTGTGAGAACAGTATCACCAACTTGATAAATTTCTGAGGGATGACGTTCTTCAATGGGAATTTGACTCCCATTAGCTAAGGTAAAATCAATAGTAGAAATCGGTGCAGCAACAAAGAAAGGAATATGATGAGCTTTAGCAACAATGGCTAAACTATAAGTACCGATTTTATTAGCAGTATCTCCATTTGCAGCTATTCTATCAGCACCAACCACAACCGCATCAATTAAACCTTGTTTCATGCAATGAGCGGCCATATTATCAGTGATAACTGTAACGGGAATTCCTTCTTGCACACATTCCCAAGCGGTGAGTTTTGCACCTTGTAAACGGGGACGGGTTTCATCTGCAAATACTCGTGTTAACCTTCCTTCTCTCCAAGCTGAACGCACTACACCTAATGCAGTACCATAACCAGCAGTTGCTAAAGCACCAGCGTTACAGTGAGTCAGGATAATTAACTTTTTTGGGGTTTTGGGTAAAGCTGCTAAACCATGATCACCTATTTGTTGACAGGTTTGAATATCGTCAGCGTTGATTTTTTGGGCAGTTTCTAGGAGAATTTGTTTAATTTCTGCTATTGTCCCCAGAGTTTCATAAGCTGTTTGCATCATTTTCCCAATTGCCCAAAATAAGTTTACTGCGGTGGGACGGGTAGAACGCAATAACTGGGCGACTTTTTCTAATTGGTGTAAAAATTCGGTGCGATCGCTGGTTTCAATTTCCCTCGCACCTAAATACATTCCGTAAGCAGCAGCAACACCAATAGCCGGCGCACCTCTAACAATCATAGTTCTAATTGCCTCGGCCATGTCTTCGCTGCGATGAATTTCTATGACAGCATACTCATTTGGTAAACGAGTTTGATCAATGAGTACAACTGAGTTATTTTGCCAGATAATAGGATAAAGCATGAATGGGTAATTGGTAATGGGTAATGGGTAATGGGTAATTGGTAATTGGTAACAGTTATTTCCCAGTCCTTAATTCCCAATCCCTACTACTGTGGAAAATAAAGAATCATCATAGCAACATTGGGGTGATTGTGAGCGATATCGCAAATCTTTCTTATCATCTGCATTTATCTGCGTTTTTTGCTTAACAATTCTTTACATGATTTTTCCCAAAAATTCCAAAAAAGTGTAAGCACCCATTTTTTACCCCAAATTATTGAGAATAGCTGCGAATGACTCAACGCAATTTCAAGGGTCTTGACTTCTGAAAGGGTTATGTTATGATAGTCTTGAGAAAAATCCAAGGGTCTTCTATAACCAAAACGTAACTACGTAAACCGCTGTATATCTTTAAGTATGTTTAACAAATTTATATTGAAATAATATTCAGGATTTAAGAATTAGTTTTATCCTGTTATCATCAGACTAAAAGATTAAATAAGATTAAATTCTTAGCAAGCAATTATTTGAAGATAATACAGCATAGTTCATTCCTCAACTCGGATGAAAATAATCATAAATTTCCTGCGCTAACCGTGAACCAATTCCCGGAACTTCAGTTAACTGTTGCGGTGTAGCTTGACGGATATAATCAACCGAGCGAAAATGAGCTAATAGTAACTTTTGTCGATGTTGTCCTAAACCGGGAACTTCATCTAACCGCGACCTTTTTAATTTATCACTTCTTTGTTGACGATGAAAACTCACAGCAAATCTGTGTGCTTCATCCCGCAATCTTCGCAATAACTGTACTCCTGGTTGTTCTGCATTAGTTTCTAAAGGTAAAGACTCTCCTGGTAAAAAGATTTCTTCCCGTTTTTTCGCTAAACTCACAACCCGCAAATCTGCTAACAAATTCATTTCTTGTAAAATGCTCACAACAGCAGATAATTGACCTTTACCACCATCAATCATCACTAAATCAGGCCAGTCAGAATTTCCAAATCTTGATAATTTTGGATCTTCAATATATTTCCTAAATCGTCTTTGTATAACTTCTGCTAAACTAGCAAAATCATCAGAATGTCCAATAGTCACCTGGGGATTTTTAATCTTATAATGACGGTAATATTGTTTAGCTGGTATCCCATCAATAAATACCACTTGAGAAGCTACCGCATTAGAACCTTGAATGTGAGAAATATCATAACCTTCAATCCGATGTGGTAACTCTGCTAAATCCAAAATCTCTGCTAAATCTTCCAAGGATTTTTGATTACTATCACCCAATTTTTGCATTCTTTGTAACTCAAATTGGGCATTGCGTTCTACCATTTCTATTAATTCTGCCTTTGTTTGTCGCAAAGGTGTAATAATATTTACTTTTCTTCCTTTACGTTCTGTCAAAATATCCGCTAAAATCTCCCCATCTGTTAACTCATGTTGTACTAAAATTTCTGTGGGAATTTCTACACTTTCCGCAGTTTGGTAATGTTCCTCTAAAACTCGTTGTAAAATCGCTCCTGGTTCAGCGTGAGAATTAGCAACAAAAGCTAATCTTCCTACTAATTGACCTGCACGAATTTGAAATAATTGAATAAAGGCGTGTTGATCATCCATCGCTAAAGCAATGGCATCTCGTGATACAGTATCATCAGGTAAGGATACTTTTTGCTGTGCAGTAAGAGATTTTAAACCGACAATTTGATCACGAATTTTTGCTGCTGTTTCAAAATTAAATTCTTCAGATGCAGCTTGCATTTGTGTTGTTAAAATATCAATTAGTTCCTGAGTTCTTCCTTGAAATACCATTGCTATTTTTTGGATAATTGTCCGGTATTCTTCAGGAGAAATTAATTTTTGACAAACTCCAGGACAACGACCAATATCATAATTTAAACAAGGACGATCTTTAAATAAAGGTTGTGGTCTTTGTTTCTGAGGAAATATGCGTTTACACAGGTGGACTATTTCCCGCAATAAACCTGAATCTGTATAGGGACCATAATATTTATCTTTTGCTTTTCCTAACTGACGTTTACGAGTAATAAAAATGCGCGGATATTGTTCTGACCAAGTAATGCAGAGATATGGATATTTTTTATCGTCTTTCAGTAAAACATTAAAATAAGGTTGATGCTGTTTAATTAAATTTGCTTCTAATGCTAATGCTTCTGTTTCCGTATCAGTGACAATAAATTCAATTTCTGTCACCAATTTAACCATTGTGTTGATGCGTTCGGTTTTGTTGCGGTCATCACGGAAATAGGAACGGACGCGGGAACGCAATTTGCGAGATTTACCTATATATATTATGCGATCGCTCCCATCGCGCATCAAATAAACCCCCGGTTCTGGGGGAATTTCTGTTAACCGATTTTCTAGTTTCTCTGGGTTTTTAACTAGTGGTAGAGTTGGGGAAGATAAAGTCACGGCTAATGTTAGGTAATTTTACAAAAATACCTCTTCTCTATTCTAACAAGTGACCTGGAAATTCTCCATTTTCTACATCCTATTTGTAAGGGTTTAGCATTGCTAAACCTAGATTTAACTAGATTTAACATTTCAAAAAATCAGCAATTCTACTTACAGCAGTTTCTAATATAGGTGGTTCTTGCACTAAAGCAAAACGCACATAGCCTTCACCAGCTTGACCAAAACCAGCACCAGGGGAAGCAGCGACACCAGTTTGTTTAACTAGCTCAGTGCAGAATTTAATGGAATTGTTACTCCAAGGCTCTGGTAATTTTGCCCAAATGTACATAGTCGCTTCCGGTTTAGGGACGTTCCAACCAATGCGATGTAGGGCATTTATGAAAGCGTCACGACGTTGACGGAAGGTATCAACAGCAACTTTCACCCCATCTTGATTTCCTGTCAGTGCAGCGATCGCTCCGTTTAAAATTCCCAAATACTGATTAAAGTCAACCGCTGCTTTTACCTGCCTTAAAGCTTGAATTAATTGAGCATTACCAATCGCATAACCAATGCGGAAACCACCCATATTATAAGACTTGGACAGGGTGAAAAATTCAATAGAAACGCTTTTTTCTGGATCAGCTTGGAGAATTGAAGGAACTAGGGATTGGGGATTGGGGACTGGGGACTGGGGACTGGGAATTGAGTCTTTAGCAAAGACTAAATCTACGTAAGGGAAATCATGGACTAAAACAATGTTGTGCTTTTGACAAAAAGCCACAGCTTCTTGGAAGAACGATAAAGGAGCGATCGCACTGGTAGGATTATGGGGATAGCTTAAAACCATCATCCGTGACTGAGCCAAAACTGAAGCGGGAATATCAGTCAACACTGGTAAAAAATTATTTTCTGCCTTTAATGGCATTGCGTAAATTTGCCCACTAGCTAAATAAACTCCTCCCACATGGGAAGGATAGCCAGGATCTAATAACAGAGCAAAATCGCCAGGATTGAGAATTGCTAACGGTAAATGAGCAGTTCCTTCTTGAGAACCAATCAAAGGTAAAACTTCTGTTTCTGGGTCAACTTTAATACTAAATTTCTGCTCATACCATTGCGCCGCAGCTTGGCGAAATTTCTGAGTTCCGCGAAACAGCAAATAACCATGAGTGCTAGGATCATAGAGAGATTTAGCGATCGCATCAATCACATGATTCTCTGCGGGTAAATCAGAAGACCCCAGAGACAAATCAATTAATTCTCGTCCAGCAGCTATAGCCACAGCCTTAGCCATGTCCATATCCGCAAATACATTAGATTCTAAGGGTTGTAAACGCTTTGCAAATTGCATCTTAGTCATTAGTCATTGTTCATTAGTCATTAGTCATTAGTCATTGGGCATTGGGTATTGGGCATTGGTTATTGGCATCTCTTCCCAGTCCCCAGTCCCCAGTCCCCAGTCCCTGACCATTAACTAATTACTATTTAAATGCGTATCCAAGAGTTCGAGTAATTTATCTTTGCTAATAACTCCCTCAGTCGATTCTAAAAGTTGGTTTTCTTTAATTAACCTGAGTGCAGGAACACCTTCCACCTGATACTGTTTGACAGTTATAGGGTTAGGGTCAATTTCCATTTTGACAATTTTCAGGCGATCGCTGTATTTAGTAGCAGCTAAATTAATCATTGGCGACATCAATTGACAAGGACCACACCAGGAAGCCCAAAAGTAAACTAATACAGGCTGATCAGCTTTTAAAACTTCAGTTTCAAATTCAGCATCAGTGATGGTGATTACACCCTTACTCATTGCAGTCTCCATTAGGTGGCATTAATCAAAGTTGACACACAATTTACTGTATCGTAAAAAGGAGTCTTAGGGGCGAAGCATTCGGTCGATAAATTATCGGTTTTTTCCCTTGTTTATCTTCCGAATGCTTCGCCCTTCCACCGAATGCTTCGCCCGTATAGGAGTCAGAAGCAAGAATTTATTTTTCTCCCTCAGTCCCCAAGGAAGCAAAATCCCACGACCAAGAGGTGTGGGAATATTTCAAGTGTGTTGTCTGCAAAAGTTACATTTGATCTAATTGTCTCTTGAGAGCTTCCAATTCAGAATCTACAGGTTCAGCAGGTTTAGTATTGCTAGTTTGTTGTTGTGGGGGTAACTGCGGTTGACTGACAGGAGTTGCTGGTGGTAGCATACTAGCTTTCAAAGCTGCTAATTCATCATCAACATCACTACCAGATTCCAACTGTGCAAATTGGTTCTCTAAATCAGCACCTACTAATTCTGCTGTAGATTGAGCGCGGGCTTCTTGCATCATCACCTTTTCTTCCATGCGCTCAAAAGCGGCCATAGCACTGCTGGTATTCATCCCCCTCGCCATTGATCCAATCTGCTCTTGGGCTTTAGCAGCAGTAATTCTGGCTTTGAGCATTTCTTTCTTGGTTTTGGCTTCAGAAATTTTGCTCTCTAGCTGGATTAAATTCTTCTTGATGCTGTCTACCTGAATATTTTGTTGATCCAGGCTAGTTTTTAGGGCTGTAGATGTATCTGTAAAACTTTTTTTGCGCTCTAAGGCTTGACGTGCTAGGTTTTCATCACCTTTTTGCAGAGCTAGTTGAGCGTTACGTTGCCATTTATTAACTTCATTTGCAGCATCATTGTACTGTTTCTCAGTGCGTTTTTGGGCAGCAATTGCTTGAGCAACCCCCTGACGCAGCTGTACCAAGTCTTCCTGCATTTCCAGGATGGCTTGTTCTAGCATCTTTTCTGGATCTTCAGCTTTGTTGATCAAATCGTTAACATTAGCACCAACTACTCTTTTAATGCGATCAAATAATCCCATAACTTTGTTTTTCCTTTCGAGGTTTACGCGCTTGGTTAGACAGTGAGCTTTTTTACTGTTTTAAGGGATACCTATTTCAATTTAATCTTTTCAGTCTGGAATGGCATTCTCTCTCCATTCTGAATCATGACACTATAATTCAGCTACATTAACTCATCACATTTAACACTCTGGAGTTTTGAGCGTTGTTTTTACTTGCTATTCGGGCGTGTTATTTACCTGATCTAACATTTGGGTTTTCATTGCTGCTAGTTCAGCATCCACATTATGAATAGAATTCAACTTAGCAAATCTTGTTTCCAGATTGTCACTATCTAGTTGACTAATAGCGGCTGATTGCGCTTCCATTTGTAAAACCTTATCTTCCATCCGTTCTAACGCACCCAGTCCAGATGTAGCCGAAACTCCCCCCAGCATTTCCTGAATTTTAGAGGATGCTTCAGCAGAACGAGCGCGAGCAATGTACATATCTTTTTTTGTTCTCACTTCCGCAGTTTTTAACTCCAAACGTCCCATATCCTGCTTTAATTTCTCTACCACCTGTTTTTGTTGTTCTATTTGCTCAAACAGGGTTTTAGCAGTTTGTTGATAAGTTTGACGTTTGGTGAGAGCTTCCCGTGCTAAAGCATCATTACCCTGTTGCAGAGCCAGTTGAGCGCGACGATACCATTCTTGGGCTTGAGACTCAGATGCGATCGCTTGACGTTCAGTACGTTTTTGAGTAGCGATCGCCCCAGCAACCCCTTGACGCAACTGTACCAAATTTGACTGCATTTCCAAAAAAGTTTGCTCTAGAATTTTTTCTGGATCTTCAGCACCATTTATCAAACTATTGACGTTAGCACGAATTACCCGCAGAATACGCTTCATCGCTTCCATACTCGGCTCTGCTCCATTCAGTTTTTATCACCCAGCGAATTATCAAGTTAGAGATGTGGTTGTTAACAATTTTGTCAACTAAGGGAATCTCTGCCTAGTGTGATTAGAGTTTTCCCTATATTTAATCACAGGTGACAATCATTAATAAAATTAATCAAATTCGACCGATTAAAACGTACATTCCCTTCTACATCTTAGCGTAAATTTCCATTGTAGCAATTATACACCTTCCTGCACTTAAGATTTCTTGTTCAATAACATATAGATACAATGGCTTTGGAAAAAAATTACTACCGAAATAATTCGTGAAATCTTCAGATTTTTAAAATATCAATTTTTGGGATCTGAAGATGAGGATGAATGAATTTTAAAATTGCCTACTTCCTTCCCAATACTTTTCGGTTAAGCTCAAAAAACAAATCATGTAGGTTAACTAACATTTAAAGGCATTTTTTAGGTTGCACTGTAATCCTTAACCAAACAGTATTGAGTATAAAAAGAGTATGTCATCCAAAAAC
>NZ_JAYGHA010000058.1:0-16175 GCF_034931405.1 Anabaena sp. UHCC 0451
ATCCTCTAAGAATTATGACCTTCTATTTGCCAGTAGTAGCCTTAAATTATCCCCTATGGAGAGCATTTTGGCAGATTGGCAGAAATTTTTACTAAAATTTACCATAATGATGGGGCAGTACGTCAGCGCAAAATTAGTCACAAAATGTTAATTTGGGAAATTATGACTAACTTAAACTGCTCTACATCTACCAATGCCTTATCTTACTGCTGCTACTGAAATTCGTTCCCAAATCGCTAAATATACCAAAGCTCAAACTCTGTGGATAGATACTGAAGTTGCTGATTATAAAAGTCGTAATCCTCGATTATCCCTGATTCAGATATTGGATAATCCTGAAGATATGACTGGTGACGGTGTGTATATTTTAGATGTCCTCAATCAGTCTGATGTGATAGCTGATTTTATTGAGCAAATCATGATTAATCCGTCTATCGAAAAAGTTTTTCATAATGCTAGTTATGATCTGCGATTTTTAGGTAATAAAAAAGCTAAAAATGTTACTTGTACTTTAGAAATGGCGAAGTCAATACCATATTATATGCTTCCATTGCCTAATTATCAACTTAAAACTTTGGCGAATGTACTTTGTAATTTTTATGGTATTGATAAACAGGAACAAAGCGGTGATTGGGGTAAAAGACCTTTAAGTGATGAGCAAATAGAATATGCTTATTTTGATTGTATTTATCTTGCTCAAGTACATTTACGGTTATTGGCTTTACAGTCTCAAATTACCACAGATCCGATCACAGAAAATTTAACTCTACTTTCTCAAAAATATACAGAAATTGAACAACAGCGAAAACGGATAAATTCCGAATTTGATTATTTACAAGAACGATTAAAAAAAGCGATGCAGGTGCAAAATGTTTCAGAAAATGAATATTGTCGGCTGAGTGGTTATGAACGTAAATCTGTAAAAGTTAATTTTACGGAGTTGCTGCGATTGGTAGAAAGCCAAAATATTGATTTAGATTTTCCTATTACTCTCACTGAAAAACTCCAAAAAGATTTAGGCAGAAATTTGGAACAATTAGATGTAGATATTGAGACAACTTCTGTTTGGCGATTAATTGCTAAGAATCAGGAAGATGATATTAATAATGACTAATATAGCAATTTAAAATCCCTCTTAAACAACCAGATAGCTAACTTCTGCGAGCAGTTGGCTATTTGAATATTGAAAAAATGTACTTTGTTTAACAAAGTAGTAATTTAAAAATGCAGCAATCTATACATTAATTTTTCGATTAAGTTGTTAATTTTTGGGAAAGTTATCAATTAAATCTAGAGGAGATGAGTAAAGATTTTTAATTGGGTAAAAATCAGTCATGAAAGTTAGAAATTTGGGGGAGTGAAATAAACTAATTAGATTTTTGTAATCATTTTCTCCGGTTATGATAGTGATTTATAAGAACTTATGAAATGGCAGTTATTGATACATATACAGCAAGTGTTAGGCAAAATATTCAAGATAGCGATATTGACTGGGTTAAGTGGAATTTTATGTGTTTCTTGCAGTCAAAAAAAAGATGTTCTGGTGACAGAAATAGGGGTTAGCACTCCCAATCGGTTGACACCCAAAACATCAAAAGCTGGAGAATTCTATATTCAAGGACAAAGTCAGCACGCTAAAGGTAATTCCCAAGCTGCTATAGCTGCTTATAGTAGATCGATTAGCCTTAATTCTCAATATGCACCGGCGTTTAAAAGTCGGGGTTTAGCATATTTTGATGTGGGGAATAAAGAAGGTGCGATCGCAGATTATAATCAGGCATTACGTCTTAATCCCAATGATGCAGAAACCTATAATAATCGGGGAAATGCTCTTGCATCTTTGGGCAATCAAGAAGGTGCGATCGCAGATTATAATGAGGCTATTCGATTAGCTGCCAACTATGCAGAAGCGTACAATAATCGGGGAAATGCCCGCGCTACCCAAGGAGATAAAAACGGGGCGCTGGAAGATTACACCCAAGCTATTGGCATCGATCAAAATTATTCTGTTGCCTATAATAACCGGGGAAATGCTTATGCTTCTCAGGGAGATCAACAGAAAGCGATCGCAGATTATAATGAAGCTATCCGTCTAAATCCTAACTTTGGACCTGCTTTTAATAATCGTGGAAATGCCTTTGCTGCTGCTGGAGATAAACGCAGTGCTTTACAAGATTTACAACGAGCAGCAGCTATTTTTGATAAGGAAGGAAATAAGGATTTATATCAACAAGTGATGAAAAATATTGAGGAGTTGGGAAGGTAATTCAATTTTAGATTTTAGATTGAAGTTAATTAAATACAATCCCCAATCCCCTATTCTTCAAAACTGGGAGTGCGTAAATCTTCTATCAAAGCTTGAATTTCTGCCGATGGGGGTGGAGTCAAACGGGAAACAATGATGGTGACAATAAAATTAATTACCATCCCTAAAGTGCCAATACCTTCAGCAGAAACTCCAAAAAACCAAGGTGTCATACCGCCAAATTTGACACCAATAATATAGATGATGGTAAAAATTAAACCCTTTAACATTCCCGCAATAGCACCTTGGGCATTTGTGCGTTTATCAAAAATTCCTAATACTATGGCTGGGAAGAAACTAGCAGCAGCTAAACCTCCTGCTGCTACTAAAGCTATTACCCAAGCTGGGAGTGCAGCAACTTCTGGAGTTGAGAGAACAATAATTTTTTTTCACTCCTATGTCTAATTATTTTTAGTATTAAGACATCCCTAAATCTGCATTTATCTTAATTATTTATTTATGAAAGATTTAATTCAGAAGTCAACAATATTAATCATCTTTTCCCTAATTTCCAATCTTCACCACCAGGTAACTGAGTTAAATAATCATCAATTATTGCTGGTAATTCCTTGATTGAGTAATTATATGTCAAGTTTACCAGAATTTGAGATTGATTTATTATCTCCAATTTATCAACCATTTCTGTTAATTGAAATGGACTATAAATACCATTCATTACTTCATCACTAGCTTCCCGAATAGCTTCTTCAAATTCATCTTCTAATATTAACTGCCACTCATCTAGCTTGATGTAGTAAGATGTTTTATTATCTTGCAAATTAATTTTTTTTATTTCTCTGATTGAACTGCGAATTGAATTTGCCCAAGAATTAGTTAATCGTTTTTCTACCTGATTTTTAATTAAATGAATTATCAATCTCACTAAAAAAGATTGAATATTTCTTAAAATTGCTTGTCTACCCATTCCCTCTAACTCATCTACAATCGCTAAAGCATCAGTGTATCGCTGTTCTAAAATACTATTTCTGAGGTCTATTAATTCCTGTGTCATTTCTTTATTAACCTCACATTAACAATATTTTTTATATTAACATATTTTGAAATTACACCCTAAAATATCTATTTCCTTGCCTCTTTGTAATTTTCGGCAATAACAATAAATTTACACATATTGTCATACATTGTAGATTATTGAAAATTGTAAATATTAATATTTTACCATATCAAACGCCAAAAATATTCAGGGTTTAGCATTGCTAAACCCCTACCAATTAAATCAACTAAATAACACCAACAGGTTTCCTACTGTAATATTCATTTTGAGCATAAACACTAATTACAGTATCACCAACTATAAAAAATGTTCCTTCCTGCTCAGATTTAGAAAACTGCAAATTAGGATATTTACTACCAATTTCATCAGCAGTCATCGCTTGAGCATTCATTTCATCAGGTAACAAACCAGTCGCACCAATGTAAAATACCAAAGGTGAAATTTTCTCTCGATAAACTTTTTCGGTGTAACTCTCTAACTTCTCTTTTGCTGATGTCATTGCGTTGATAATTTCCTGTTTATCAACAGTTGTACCCGCGTGTTTTGCTTGTAATAACAAAGCCAAACTACCAGCACCAACCAAGTTTAAAATTTCGGCAACTTTACCATTTGCTTCTATCCCCAGCAAATCATCAAAAATCGCTCTCATCAAATCATCAACTTTTGTAATTTTTGTTCTTGAAGAAACAGCTTTAGGACGAAAAGCGATATTTTCCTGAAAAGCTAATTCAAAAGTCGGTTTCTTGAAAATTTCCCCAGTTTCCGCATCATAAACTTCATATCTTTTATCAAGAAACTGATTAGCAGAAGACAATTTACTCAAATTGAGAATTTCTAAACTACCAATATCAATTTTATAACTCACTCGTGAGTCAACTGTACCATCAGATAAAGCTGCTTTCAAATCGGTATATTCGTTAGTTGTGGGGAAATTCAGATACAGACTTTTAGAAAGATAATGTTTTTTCAACTCTTCAATTTGCGCGGGAATAAATACATCCGACTCTTCCCGTAAATGAGCAGCAAGAATACTAGATAAAACTTTGATTTCTGCAATTTGAGTAAATAAACCCTCAACACTGCCATAATTACCTTCAAAACTCACCAAAGGTAAATCTGCTAATTGCAGAGTATATTCTTTGTTAAAATCAAAATCTTCCCCATCAATAACCCCCACCGCTTGTAATTCATCAAAGGCTTTTTTACTGCTAACCTTCACTTTTAAAGCCTTAACATTAATTTCTCCATCACTAACAATGGTATAATTATTAAAAGTCGTTAAATCATTTAGCAACACACCCGCAACTTCAGTAATTGCAGTTTTATCTTCCGCATTTACCAACTTCACTTTTTGGGTAAGCAGCATATTAATAGTTGCGGTATTGCGGTTAATATCAAAACTACCCATCTGCACATAATCACCTGGTTCAATATATTCTATTTCTAACCAAGGTTTGATTAATTCCCCATTTTCTCCCCGCGTACCATTAACACGCTTGACACCTTTTCTCTGATAAGTTTCTTTCAAATGTTTGAGGTTAATAATGATATATTGGCGATGTTGTGATAAAATATCAATCAATGCCAAAATCGAGATTTTATCATTAACTTTGACATGATCTAAAATTTCATGTTCAGCTAAAACATGAGGATAAAAGAGCGCAATTTCTAAATCTTTGGTAAAATCAGCAAGATCTTGATTTGTTAAAGCTTTCGCGTGTCTTGCTGTTAAGGTTGCATTAAATGTACTCGCAAGCGCATATTTCGCAGTATTGAGATTTCCATCTGCTAAATTAGCTTTCGCAAAAATATAGACAGCTTCATCATTTTGAACAACAGGAACATCTTTTAATTGTTCATAAGCTTCTTTCGTAATTTGCTTATATTTATAGATGTGAGATTCATCTTCGGGTTTCAAACCAAAAACTTTTAAAGTTTGATTTGTACCATTAATTTTTTTAGCAGTGGGAGAAAAGAAAACTTGATAACTGTAGTCACTTGCTAATGTTTCTTCTATGACTATTCCCGTTGCTTCTTTTAAGACATTTCCGGTGTTATACAGAGCATCATAAACTTCCTTAATATTGCCAGCTTGGAGACACACACCAGAAACAGAATTAGCGATTTTGGCTAGGAATTTAAAATCAGAAGAAGAATAATAAGCAATAGTGTTAACAAAAACTTCCTTGTTTTTCAAATCATTACAAATTGTCTCTATTGCCTTAGATTCAGAATTAAAACTGCTATCATTAGCATAGCCATCACTGTGTAAAGTAATTGCTGTTAATTCATTAGCACGAATCAATTCATTAGCTAATTTTAAAGATTGAGAAATACAAGTTGCATAAGTAGCGCGAATTGCTTTGATATCCGCAATGTATGATGAATCTGGCTGCATGACATCCTGAATAGGTACACGCTGAAAATGGCAAGTTAAATCACCTTTGGAAGAGTAAGAAATCAGGGTAACAACCAATTCTGAATTACTGTATTCATCCAGTGTCAAAAGCTTGATTAAGGTTTCCTTTAAAGGCTCGATATCATAATACATTGAACCGGAACGATCAATGATCATGATACTATGAGCTATCATTTTTTTAGGAATAGCATCTGGCTTAATTTCCAGTTTGACTTTTTCAGTTAAATAAAAAGCTTTTTCCTTACCTGCGAGATTATAAACAGCAAACTTGGTTTTTTGACTTGTCATAATTTTGCCGATGGTAATTTTACACTGAATATTGTCCAGGATAAACCAGTTTATATTTGACTGGGGCTATGTTGCAATATGTTGTCAAGCGAAGCATTCGGGCGATAACATATCGCTGAAACCATTTATTTTCTGTCTAAATACTTCCCTTCGCCCCTATAACTGCGCTTCGTATGGACTTATAGTACAAGAATACTATGTAAATGTCAAGTTAAGCTCAAAAAAGCTTTATATTTATTCACTTTTTGAGTTTAAACAGTCTCAGGGAAGTTTCCGAAAACATCTCCACATTCCCCTGATGATTATTTTATGTAAATTTTTCATGCAAAAACAGCAATTCTTATATACATTTTCTGCATAATTTCCAAAATTCCGTAACCTACTATACGAATTGTTATAAAAATTCACCTTAAGTTATCAATATTGAAATTGTTACAACCACCAGCCGGGAAACTACCAACAGTTGTATTCCCAAAAGTGGCAATGACAAGCACCGATAAGAATACGGATACACAGTTAAAAAAAGTCCTGTTCCCTAAAAAAAGACCATGACAGAAACAGCAACTACCACCGAAAAACTCAATAAATTTGAGAAATTCAAAGCTGAAAAAGACGGACTTGCAGTTAAAGACAAAATCAACGAATTTGCCCAAATAGGTTGGGAAGCAATGGACGAAAACGACCTCAACCATCGCCTAAAATGGTTAGGTGTATTCTTCCGTCCAGCCACTCCCGGTAAATTCATGATGCGGATGCGTTTACCTAACGGTATTCTCACCAGCAATCAAATGTCTGTCTTAGCAGAAGTAGTACAGCGTTAAGGTGAAAATGGCAGCGCCGATATTACTACCAGACAGAATATACAACTACGCGGGATCAAAATTGAAGATATCCCAGATATCTTTAACAAATTTCACAAAGTCGGATTAACTACTATCCAATCTGGGATGGATAACGTCCGTAATATTACAGGTGATCCTGTAGCAGGTTTGGATGCAGATGAGTTTTATGATACCAGAGAATTAGTCCAGCAAATCCAGGATATGCTGACTAACAACGGTGAAGGTAATCCAGAATTTAGCAATCTTCCTCGAAAATTTAATATTGCAATTACGGGAGGAAGAGATAACTCAGTTCACTCAGAAATTAACGATTTAGCCTTTATTCCCGCTTTTTGGGCAAATAAAGACTCGGAGTATTTATGCCTTCGTAGAATTAGCATTATCGCCAGTGTTTAGAAGAAAGTGGTCAAGTGTATATGAGGCAATACAGGATGGCAATCCCCCAAGAACAGAATTAATGAAATTGTATATAGAACAACTCAATCCCACAGAAAGAATAATCTTAGCGGGAGATCATACAGCTTGGACGAGAATAGATGCACCGACGTTAAAAGACAGAACCTATGAGCATCAAAAACAACCAATGTCAGGAGCAAAACCCGTCACCTTGGGACAACTTTTGTATTGACTACTGGTAGATTGTATGGGCATTGGCATACACAAACGCGGACAGGGAGAATTGATAAAATTCGCAAAATGCACCCAGAACCGTTTATGGAAATTCATCCCCGTGATGCGGCGGCTGTGGGTATTATTGATAATCAATGGTTAGAAGTGCGATCGCGTCGTGGTGTATCGAAATTTCCTGCTAAAATTACTAAAGCTATTACTCCTGGCACTGTATTTGTACCTATGCACTGGGGCGCTTTGTGGGCTGATGATGCGGAAGCAAATAATCTCACCCATTCAGAATCTTGCCCTGATTCTCTTCAGCCTGAATTAAAAGCTTGTGCTGTGCAGCTAATACCGATTAATGTAGAAACTACTATTAAAAACTATCAACTTTTGTCCTCACAGTGGTAAAATGCTATATATTCTCTATCAGAAACCGCTAATTTAACCATAGTCAAACATCAATCCTTATCATTATTCTCCTTTTTATCCTCTAAATTTATTTGGGGACTTTTTTTATCTTGATATTTTAACGTTAACTTTAAACAGGGTCAGCCAGATGAAAAAACTCATCAAATATTTTATAGCAGCTACCAGTGATGATAACTTTAGGCATATAATCGAAGGTGTTGAGGTAGTAGTATCTAAATTACTATCTCTACTCATGGTTTTGGTCATTTTCGCAGCTTTAGGAGACTTAGCAATATTTATAATTAGGGAAATACTTTCTCCATCTGAAGGGAGTTTCAGTCAAAACTTATTTAAGGTCTTTGGGTTATTTCTTAACGTTTTAATAGCTTTAGAAATTTTGGAAAATATCACTGGATATCTAAAAAAGCACGTTTTACAAGTTGAATTAGTTATAGTTACTTCTCTAATTGCTATCGCTAGAAAAATCATTATTCTTGATCTAAAAGTAACTGAGGGCATAGAAATTATCGGCTTAGGAATTGCTATTCTTTCCCTCTCAATCAGTTATTTTATAATTCGGAGTAGTAATTCTAAAAAAGAATATTAAATGTCAATATTTATAGCCTTTCCCAGTCTAATTTGGATGTGGTTTTGATGTCTGGTTGACTTTTTTCTCCTTTGAGACGGTTGTTTTCATCTTTTAACTTTTAATTTTCTGCTTGTAATTGCTCTATTAGGTTTAGTAATATTGCTACTGTCCAACGCACTGATTAGTCTACAATTCTTTTTGGATCGAGGTTTGCTGTATCTCTTCTCCCAATTTCTTACTCGAATCTAGCTTTTGCATCATCTGTTATATTTGATGATATTGCGTATCCCTCGCTGACTTTATTTTTTTCCTCCCCCCACTTATTGAACCGATACGCTTGTGAATTAGCAAAATATCTTTTAAATTGATATATTGTCTAAATTAATTATGGGAGTCCAAAAAATGACTGCTTTTTCTCCTACTTCAGTATTGCAAAAAACCGCTAGTGTTACACTATCCAAGCCAGTTCAGGTAACTTTGTATATGATGTTATCTTCTTTAGTGATTTGGACTGTCTTCTTCTCCAATTATCCAGCAGCGCACAATGCAGCACACTCTGCACGTCACCATACATTAGGTGTTGCTTGTCACTAAATGATTAAACCTCTTGCAATACTTTTGTGAAAATTGCTTAAAATTTACGCCAATTTTGTTTAAGCCAAATTTATTGTTTGTCAAAACCTAATTTTCAGTTTTGTAGAGATGTCATATTCATCATCTCTACATTTTTTACAGTTCACTAAATATGCAACTTTGAGTTATTGGAAAAAATCTCATGAAAAAATATCGAATTTTTGGATTTATTAGCGCAGTTTGTATTTGTTTATCAATTTTGTATTCTGTGGTTGGTGTTTCCCAAACTTCTCAATCTCAAGTATTACTCTCTACAAATCCACCCTTAGAACAAATTCGGCCTTTACAAGCTGGAGGTGAAACAGAAAAATCTCCAGTGACTTTCACATTTCAAGCGGTTGATGCTGCTGGGAAATCCTTAAAAAATGCCTTAATTAATTTAGAAATTCTCACTCCACCCCGTAATTTTTGGCTAACAACTGATTTTCCTATGGTTGAGGGTACGACATTGTTGGAAATGCAAGTTGCAGCACCTGATGGTAAATTAGAAATTCAGCAGATGTTACCAATTCGGGGTAATTATCAATTAAACGTCAATGTTTCTCCTTTAGTTGCTAATGC
This sequence comes from Anabaena sp. UHCC 0451, assembly GCF_034931405.1. Classification (NCBI taxonomy): domain Bacteria; kingdom Bacillati; phylum Cyanobacteriota; class Cyanophyceae; order Nostocales; family Nostocaceae; genus Anabaena; species Anabaena sp. UHCC 0451. The sequence goes on from NZ_JAYGHA010000058.1 coordinate 9,676, forward strand.
TTTCACACCTTATCAAGAAACCTTAAATTTGAAGGTTAAAGAAAACTCAATTAAATATAAATATTTGGCTGTCATTGCAGCTATTTTATTTTCAGTTGGTTTATTAGGTGGTTGGGTAATTGGTGGACAAGAGGAACTGAAAGAAGGAGAAATAGCACCTCAATCGGTAAGATTGTTGTTGAGTTCGTTAACAATTGTAGCCATCATTACCCTAATATTTATTAACATCACAGCCGAAGTTGCAGAAGCGCATGGTGGACATAATCACAAACCAGAAAATATTGCGCCTTCAGTGCAGAAAAATCAAGACTTAGAAATTGAGGTTTTAGGAGATAAAAACGCCACTGTTGGAAAACTTGCTAATTTAGCAGTTGAGGTCAAAGATAGCAACACCGGAGAACCTATAAAAGATGCAGTTTTAAAAGTGAAAGCTATTGCTTTAGAAGATAATTTAACGGTATTTGCTTATCAAGGATTTCCTAATGAAAAAGGTCAGTTAATCTGGAAAGAACAATTTTTTGATGGCGCACCTCATAAAGTTGAAATAGAAGCTACTCCTTTACAAAATTCTCCTCGTCAATTTTCACCTGTCAAAGTAGCACAATTAGTAGAAGTTGAAGGCATATCACCACCAATATCTACACGATTAATTAGCTTATTTTACTTTACAGCAATTGTAGGCATAGGAATGGCGATTGGATTATTAATACAGCAACGCAGACAACCACAGCCAAAGGTAAATTAAGTAAATTTAAAAGTTACATTTTTGTCCTGGGGTAATTTTGACGTGAAACCTATGCTGAAACAGGATTATACCATTTTTTTGTCTCCTGTTTTTGTGAAATCCCAATACATACTTGACACGGTTACAACTTGCGTGTTTTGCTAAAAAGTTATACACTGCTGAAGAGAATATTTAAAAAGTCATAAATTTTACCCCAAACTCTCTCTGCTAACTTTCTAGGGAAGGAAAGAGGATTGATTGGCTTTGGTTACTCAATGCTTAAGTCCTAATCTAAAAATCTTTCTTTGGGTTTCACGTCAATTTATCGGGTTAATTTGTAGGTTGGAAATGCAATCATTACATCTATCACTGTCTCGGAAATTACTGTATCGAATGAGTAACCAGCTTTTTAGCCTAGTGGGAAAATTGCTGGTGAAAGAATGGGATAAAAGATTACTAGGATTAGCGAAAATTCCTATTAAATCGGTTATTGATATTGGTGCTAATGAAGGACAATTTGCTCGGCGAATTACAAAAATTTTTCCTCAAGCTCATATTTATGCTTTTGAACCTTTAACAATTCCTTTTCAACAGTTATCTGAATGGGCAAATCACCATCCTAAAAAAATAACTGCTTTTAATTTGGCTTTGGGAGATAGCATTCAACAGATTGAAATTTATAGTCATTTATATTTTAATCCTTCATCTTCCATTTTACGAACAACACAACTGTGTGAAACTGTCTATCCAATGGTAAAAGAACAGGAAAAAATCCTGATTGAACAATCTACTTTAGATGATACAATCTCCAAATTTTCCTTTCCTTTACAAGAACCAATTCTGATTAAATTAGATGTTCAGGGTTATGAAAATCGTGTGATTAAAGGGGGAATAGAAATTTTTAAAAAAAGTGCAGCTTGTATTGTGGAAATTTCTTTAGATCAACTTTACGAAGGGCAAGCACAATTTCGAGAAATTTTTAGATTATTAGATCATTTAGGTTATACTTACGCTGGCAATCTTGACCAAGTTTTGGGAAAAGATGGTCATGTTCGTTATTTTAATGCTGTTTTTATTAAAAAATAATTCTTTTACTTTTAGGAAATTTAAAAAATATGCGCGTTGAATCTTGTTGTCAATCATTGTTAGCAGAAATTATCTCCGAAATCGACCCTAAAAAAACAGGGTTCTGTATTGATGTTGGTGTAGGAACTTTTGCTTTTTATTGTGAAGTATTTGCTAAATTAGGTTATCCTACCATTGCGGTTGAACCACTGCCTGTTAAAAAATTAAGGCAACTTACTGAGATATATCCTATTCAACTCATTGAAAGTTGTCTATCCAACATAGATGGGAAACAGCTACTTTATTTAGGAAATTTTGCAGGTTTATTTAATAGTAATTTTAGTTCTCTTTCTCCTGACTGGTTTGGTTCTTCTCAAAAAACCAAGGAAGTAGAATCTATAACCTTATCTACATTATTGAAGAGGATTCAACCTACTGAAATTACTTGTTTAAAACTGGATATTGAAGGTTGGGAATTTAATGTTATTGAACAATTACCATACATTGATCATGCTTTACTTCCCAAGGTGGTTATGTTTGAGTATGGTGGAGGAGTTAATAAAAATCAAGGTAAAAAAGGTTGGTCAAAGGAATTTCTAGAAAAAACTTGGAAATGTCTAGCAATTCTGAAAAAATGTGGTTATCAGTCTAGCATTATGATTGATTTTGCACCGGATAGTCAAGAAAGGATTTTTGATCTGCAAACCCTGAATTTAGCAGATGAACAATTATTTAATAACCAGTCAGTTTATGGGAATATTATTAGCCTGAAAGATAATACTATTTCTGAAGCCAAAATTCATGGAGTTTGTCAGTCTTATTATCAAGGTTCTTTTATTGATCTATTGGTTAATACCTTGGTTTCTCGATAGTTAATTAAACTTTATCTTTTGGTTATTCTAAATTTATGGTGATTGACTCATATTATTCTCCAGTGGTACTAAGTAGGTAATATTGAAAACATTATCCAGGCTTAATTAACCACGAAAGTTTTAGATTCCTGACTTAATTTAATAATTCAAATTCAGGAATCTAATTTTTTACAAAAATTTACAAAAATTTATATATTCACAAAAAAATACAACTTTGAATGTATTTTTTATTATAAATATGCCCTAATTTCCAGCCAAAAACTCCTCAAATGGGGCATTGTAAGAATAGGAGAAATTTAGTTTGCTATAAGATTAGATATTGATCGTTTGATCTTGTAATTCTAGTGCTTAATTTAGTCTAAAAAACCAAAAAAACAGGGATTTTCATGCACATACCAGATGGATTTATTTCAGTTCCAGTAGCAGCAGCTACGAGTTTAGCCAGTGGAGTAGCTTTATTTGTTTCCTTTGGGCGATCGCAAACAGCTTTTGGTGTGCGTCGCGCTCCCCTACTAGGGTTAACCACCGCCTTTATTTTTGCTGCCCAAATGATTAATTTTCCCGTAGCTGGAGGTACTAGCGGACACTTGTGCGGCGGTGCTTTAGCGGCGATTATTTTGGGTAGTCCTTGGGCAGCAATGTTATGTATAGCGACAGTTTTAATTATTCAAGCAGTGCTATTTGCTGATGGTGGTATTACTGCCTTGGGCGCAAATATTTTGAACCTGGGAGTAATCAGTGTTTGGGTAGCCTGGTTATTAACCCAAACCTTACAGCGACTACTGGGCGGTTCTAAAGCACGTTTACCCCTCGCAGCCGGTATAGCAGCTGGTGTGAGCGTAGTTGTAGCAGCTATAGCTTGTGCTATTCAGTTAGCTCTTTCTGGGACAGCACCAGCGAACCTAGTTTTACCCACCATGACAGGTGTACATATTTTGATAGGTATTGGTGAAGGATTAATTACTGGAGGTGTGCTAACCTATCTAGCCACAGCCCGTCCAGATTTGTTACCAGGGGAAGAAGAGAAATTTCGTGGCTGGTTGATACCTGTTGTCAGTATTTTGCTAATTGCGGGTGTGTTGTCTCTGTTTGCTTCCGCTTGGCCAGATGGGTTAGAAAAAGCAGCAGAAAGCTTGGGTTTTATCGATTTAGCTGAAGAAGTCAGAATTGTAGTACCAACACCCTTATCTGATTATGAAATTGAGGGTTTAGGACAAATTGGTACAAGTATTGCTGGGTTGGTAGGTTCTACAGCTTGCTTTGCTGTGGCTTTTGGAATTGCCAAAGTCATGAAACCCAAGAATGCGTGATTATGCTGAAAATCTCTTTGCCCTTACGTCTGCAAATATCGCTAATGATAGTAATTGGGGCAGCTTTTTTAAAGCATTATTCCTGGCCTAATTTACTTGTTTATGGTGCGATCGCACTTTTGTGGGTATTGAGCTTGCGGGTTGACCTCCGCAAATTAGGGGGTTTAGTCGGTGCAGAATTAATTTTTCTATCCTTGGCAGCATTGCCCTTGGGATGGAAAAGAGCTAGTTTTTTACTGGTGCGATCGCTGATTTGTTTAATAGTCATGAACAGCTTTTTACTCACCTTACCCCCTCACAGTTTTGGCATCGCCCTCAAAGGTTTACCCCTACCTGCACCATTAAAGGAAAATTTGCTCCTAGCTGGGCAATATCTAGAAATATTACTTTCAGAAGTAGGAAGAATGCAGCGTAGCGCCCAATTACGCGGGATAAATGGTGCTAGGGGATGGTTACGTTATGCCAGTGCAGCTATGATCGGATCTTTGTATCTCCGTACTTTAGACAGAGCAGAGCGAGTTTATGGCGCAATGGTAACTCGTGGTTACAATGGTCAATTACCCATAGATTCTACCCTCAACCCAAAAGAACGTTTTACACTAATAACAGTCGGCATCACTGCTACTTGTATTACTTTGAGTTCCTATTTTTAATTGGGAACAGGTTTGAATTTTCCCAATTACCAATTATCAATTACCAATTCTATTTGAGTTGTGAATCTTGACATCATTAACTTCTAATCCCCAAACTTCCATCTCTCGACCTCATACTGCTGTAGTTGAGGTAAAAAATCTGGTGTATGCTTATTCACATCAGCAACCAGTTTTAAAAGACATTTCCTTTAGCTTAAAAGCCGGCGATCGCGTCGCCTTGATGGGTGCAACCGGCTCAGGAAAAAGCACCCTGCTAGAAAACCTCATTGGCTTAAAACACGCCCAAAGTGGCACAATTACAATTAATGGCATTCCCGTAGAACCAAATACGCTACCTCAAATACGCAGACACATTGGCTTTACCTTCCAAGATGCCAACGATCAATTATTTATGCCCACCATTTTGGAAGATATCACCTTTGGACCCCGCAACTATGGTGTCTCACCAGCAGTAGCAATTGATAAAGCACGACAGTTATTAGCAGATTTTGGCTTAGAAGAATACGCCCACCGTTCCGCCCATGAACTTTCTGGCGGACAAAGACGTTTAGCAGCCCTAGCATCAATATTAGCCCTAGATCCAGCAATTCTCATCTTAGATGAACCAACTACCGGACTTGATCCCGCATGGCGACGACATTTAGCCCAAGTATTATTAAAATTGCCCGTACAAGTAATGTTAATTGCTTCCCATGACCTACATTGGTTAGGTAGAGTAACTCAACGTGCTTTAGTTCTCTCAAATGGTCAAATTCGAATAGATAGCCACATTCAACCACTGTTACAAGATGGTAAAACTTTAGATCAGTTAGGGTTGCCAATAGATTGGTAATTGATAAGTAGGTAGGCGTTGAAAATTGTCGTTATGGCAAGGCAAGAGGCAAGAGGCAAGAGACTTTCAGAGATTTTATATTTTGTTACATACCTTGGTTTTTTCGAGCCGACTTACTTAATTCATAATTAGTGATTCATAACTTGGATTACTAATTATGCCTCTTTTTGCCGTTCATGCCCTAGATACCAGAGATACTGAAAATCTTCCACTTGCAATACAACTGCTAAATTATTAGTTAGTATGAATGGGATTTTCATGCTTTTAGCATATTTATATTTGTCGTGCGTAAGTATACCGTTATTGCTCCAATTAGCTTAAGTATTGCTTTGTTGATGACTGGTTGTAGTGAGAGTAAAATCTCCCAGTGTCAACGACTGATTAAAGTTGTTAATCAAGGTACATCATTGATTGATAACAATAAAGGAAAACAAGTGATAACCAGTTTAAAACTGTCTAGAGAATTACAAACTGTCACTAAGTCAATTGAAGAACTAAAATTAATAGATCCCGAACTTCAGAAATTTCAAAGCGGTTTTGCAAAAATGTTTGATAATCTTAGTCAAGCGATCGCAAAAGCAGCTAAAGCTCTGGATACAACTAAAACAGCAGCAGCTTCTTCATCTGGTAGGGAAAAAATCCGAAATGCTAGAACAGATATTGAATCGGTACTGACAGCAGCAGCCAAAAGTGCTGGTAAAGAATCAGATATTTTCGGGAATCAGCTAAACGAGTATTGTAGTAAACCCCAATAAAGAAATAGTTGGGTAGCCATAAAATAATACCCAAATCCCCGTTTTCTCAAAGAATTCGGGGATTTATGGCACAACAATCTCAAAGCAATTCCCCATCAATAACACAGATTATCTATGAAAGCAGAATTAATGGAATTGATCGTCAAAGTCATTCACGTATTACAAATCAATATGCGGTGGATGACTTGGAACTTATTTCTAGCTTTTATTCCTTTAGCTTTGAGTGTTTGGCTGTTTCGCACCCAACGTGGACGTTCCTGGTTCTGGTGGCTTGGCTTCTTAGCTTGGG
>NZ_JAYGHA010000059.1:0-14341 GCF_034931405.1 Anabaena sp. UHCC 0451
AAAGAAGTAGGATATGGCGATGAATTTACTTGTATTTAATTTTTAACCAGAGAATAATAAAATTGAAAAATAAAGTTACACCATTAGCCATAATAATAGGTACAGCACCAAGAATAATCCCATAGATTAACCACAGAAACAAACCGCACATAAAAGTAATCAGCATCACAAAAGAAACATCTTTTGCTGATTTTGTTTTCCAGGTTTGAAACATCTGGGGTAAAAATGCAATAGTGGTTAATGTCCCGGCAAATAAGCCTAAAATAGTGATAAAATCCATACTTAATATTTTTAGAGTAGTATTTGTTCCATGATAAAATAATATAGTATTATATGCAGGGCTATTTCATTCTAAATAATTACTTGAGTGTGCTAAGACCAAAACTTATTTACTTTGCGTTCCTCTCTGCGTCTCTGCGTGAAACAAAAATAAATGCAAGAAAAACGACCAATATAACTACAAAAATAAAAAGGAGTATTCCCGAAAATACCCCTTCAAAATTATTTAAAATTACCAACTAATACAATTACAAAGAACCACCATAACGTTTTTCATAGTAAGCCAAAATCTGCTTCACCCGTTCCTCATTAGTATTGGGTTTACAAGAAATAGATAAGCAACTAATTTGACTTTGATTGTAATCAAAATCCGAAGATGTTTGGGGAATTAAATCCACATCCACCCCTTCCACTTGCTGCAAATGTGCCGCTATTTCTCGATATACAGCTAAAGGTAAATTAGGAAATTCAATTTGTTTCTGAGTTTGTTCCATAAAAATCATACAAATAATATAAAACCGGAAATATCCGGTTATTAATAGCAGAATAATTCAGAAATCAGAATTTAAAAGCAGCAAAAATTTAAAGCTGTGTACCCATAGAAATCAAACCAGCAGCAGTTTTTGATGCCTCAGTGGCGGGTTTTTCTCCCACTGCTTTAGTTACTTCAATTCCGAATTGTTCAAAAATGACCACAGGATTAGAACCTCGGTTCATTTCAATCCGTTTAATCAAAACACCATTACCCAACCTTTGACCAGCTTGCACATAACGGCTAGTTGGTTCATCCGGCACTTTAATAATTGCCTGGGGTTCTCTACCAATCAAAACTACACCACTTACTAAAACTGCTTGTGCAGCTTCAGGTTGTGGTGGTGGTGGTAATACAGGCTTTATGGGCGCTTTAGCAATGACTTGAGGTAAAACCTTGGGAAGAACTGGAGTTAGTGGCGGTTTTGGTTTAGGTAGAGTGGCAGATGTTGAACCAGGCTTACCATTTTGCCCAATCTGGACTGGATTTGTTTGTGGTTGTTTTGGAGTTCCTATTTGCCCTGCCTGTCCTGCCTGTCCTGTTTGTCCTGTTTGTGGTTGGATTGGTTGAATAGGCAGAGGGGGCAATTTAGGAACTTCTTTTTGCTGCGAACCAGATACCGTTGGCGGTAATATCGCTGGCTTGACAATTTCCGCAAATGGGTCAGGTCGCCCTTTCTGCACCAAATCGGCACGCAAATCGCCTTTAGTCGATTCAATCAATCCCAGATTATTGGGACTAGGAGAGATTACAGGATCAGCAAAAGGTGCTTTTTCTGGTGGTTTCTGCGCTTCCACTTGGGGAGTTGACGCAGGGTTAGGAGTCTGGGTGGCTTCTGGTGTATCTCCGATAGTACACCCAGCGATCGCCAACATTAAAATAGCCGTAGCCGTAATTTGTGAATTTATACCCATTAGCTTTTCTCAATAGCCATAGGAAAGTTTACTTAGGGAAATTAACACACCTAAAATTTGTATTCAAGGCGAAGTCTGTTTCTTTTATAACCTAAATTTTGACATTTCAAGGGTTATTTTTAACACGTTCAGCCCAGCACGATCATAATTTCAGATTATTTGCTATTAATTTTCAGATGCGCCCATAATTTGTTTCAGCAAATCCAGTCCTTTTTTGACTCTACGAGAAACAGTAACTACACTAATACCTAATTGTTCTGCGACTTGCTTTTGTGTTAAATCATGCAAAAACACACACTCTAAAACTTCGCGGGTGCGATTTTCCAGCTGCACTAGTGCTTGTTGTAATCTTATTTGGTCTTCTTGAGCTAGTTGAAAACTGCGGTAATTAGGATCTGGAACTAATTCACCCAAACTAGTAGCACCTTCTTCTCCATCCTGTATGGGAACATCCAGACTCAAAGGAGAACGATTAACCCATGCTAATTTAATTTCTTGCCATTCACTTTGAGGAATTTCTAATGCTGTGGCTATTTCTGCATCCGTTGGATGGCGGTTGTATTTTTCCCGCAAAGAACGGGAAACGCCTATGGCTTGCTGTTGTAGTGCTAACCAGCGCCGGGGTATCCGCATGGTGACACCTTTATCTCGGAGGTAGTGTTGAATTTCCCCACGGATATAAGGAGTGGCGTAGGAACTAAAAGCGTGTCCTTTAGAAAGTTCAAACTTTTCAATAGCTCTAATCAAACCTAAACAGCCTACCTGGAGCAAATCTTCATAGTTTTCATGACATTGATTGATCCAGTAGTGAGCCTCTTTTCTCACTAATCCTAAATTTAGTTTCACCAGTTGATTGCGGAGGCGTTCTGAGGGACGTTGTTCATATTCTCGCAACAACATTGAAATCTCATGTTTTAGTTCGTTTGTGGCTGTAGTAGACATGGCGCATTGGGGATAGGGATTTAACAAATATTTGGTTGATTAATGACTCTTAAACCTAGCTATAATCGCACTATGAAAAGGCCGCTAGATACCGTTTTTTCACAACTCAATCAAGCCATCGGGTAACAGAGAATTTTTGGGCTAGAAAAAATTCTGAAGATGGTTTGAAAATCTAGCGTGATTTTTAGAGGGGTTTTTTGATAATCGAATTAAATTTGTTATCTTGTAGCTTATCAGACAACTGCTATAGAATCAAAATATACAATTACGTCGCCAATGTCAAACCGAGATCGTACTTAATTTAACAAATGCAATATGAGATTTACTTATAAGTAGCTAGGAGTTATATTTTTTATATTTCTATTATTTTTCTAGATTAGTAAAACTTATAGGCTAGTAATGGTACGTATCTAATTCCGTAAACTTCATCTAATCTTTAAAAAAACTTATTTAACTACCGTTAATTTACGTATTTACAAGATGCCTGAAAGGAGATTAGTCCAAAGTTTACCATCCGCAAAAAAACCCAACTACCTCCTCAAATAAGCAGAATAGTTGGGTTAAGTTTTATTAATTAACAGGATTTAGCCGCGATTTGTTTCAACGCGACCATAGAATAAACCCCGAATCTTGACTTCTTTAGGTTCGCCAGCACCTAAATCTGTATCAGAAGGCTGTTCACTCTCAAAAGTACCAGCTATTTCGCCAGTCGCACTGTCTACTTTAGCTACTTGTAAAGAAATCTTACCGTTGAGAATTTCTGCACGTTTTACATTAACACGTGTTAAATCTTCATCGTCAGCTTGGGCAGGTAATGCCACAGCATTATCGTAACCACTAACCACACCCCGACCTTTAGGATCTAGAAAAGAAGCACCACGATAGGAAGGAACTTTAAAAGTACCTTCAAAGTCAGTTGAGGTATTGATGCTAGTCGAATTAGGCTGTGTTTGTGCAACCAAGTTTTTGATGGTAAATAAGAAAGGTACTAGTTCACCACCTGGAAGTTTGACGGTGATAGCTTGGAAGTCCAGACCATCTTTTTCCACAAAGGTAAGACTATTATCTGGGTTGATTTTTAAGTCGCCTTGTACTTGATCAATAGTAGAAGTATACCTAGTTACCAATTTGCCATCTACGTATTCAGCTTTTTGGCGTTTGTTGGCAGGTTCTTCTTTGACAAAGTAATTGGTAGGTTCTAAACAAAGTTCCTGGATAGTATAGGATTGGCTGGCATCCAATCCAATGGAACCCCGGCTTGTTTCTGTCAACTGCGGGCATTTATTAGCCAAGCCAGTGCCTCGAATTTGTTCGTAAGTTAGTAAATCTCTGCTGCTAGATGAAGGCGCATCACTACAAGCAGTTATTAAACCCAAGCATAAAGCCAAGAATGCAACTATTAAAGCGCGATACCTCATGGTCAACCTCAATGTCATTAATATCTAAGTTGTAAAACTGCTCTACTAAACGTATTTCAACGCATTTTATTCTAGAGCCTGAATATTCAGCCCCAGATTAAGCAGAATCTCCCATCCGAATTGGATGGTAGTCGCTTTCCTCAGCGGAAAACCAGCCGTTTACTGTTGGTGGCATTTAGCAGGGTTTGGTTAAATGGATGAGTAATCCATAATACAGAAATACCTGAAGGCATCCTGTTATCAATGTACAGACCCTGGTTTGATAGGGAAATCAGCCAGATCATAGTGCCAAACAGCATCAGAATTTTTCTCATGCTCTTTGTTAGTCGGAGATAAACCCGACAGGGCGTTAGCGTAGCGTGCCGTAGACATAGGAGGCACTACAACGCCTTTTATCCCTAACATAAAATCTGTTGGGATGACTTTACATACAATATTCAAACTACCATTCACTTTGGCATCAATCAATTGACAATTAGCCGCTTTTCATTAGTAGTTCTTTGTCTGATCTTGTTTTGCGCTTTGTGATTCCCCTATTTTCCCTGCCCATCCTCCCTTTTTTCGGGTGTTTCGGGTATTGTATTACTTTTATAGAACAGCAGCAGAAAATTACATGAACAATGATCAAAATTTGCCGTCGGGGAATTTGTCTGCTCAATTGCAAGCGATCACCGCTACGGTACAGGATGCAGCCCAAATTTGCCAAGGAGATGTTACAGCAATATTGGCTTTGCTAAGACAGTTAGAACATTTACACAAAGAGATTCGTGATGGCATTTTTCAAGATAGTTTACCTGACAACCGCCAAAGACTATACGCACTTCTTAAAGATATTGAGTCTGAAGGTGGTTGGCCTTATATTGAACGTATGCGATTACAAGCATTTTTAGTGAATTTACCAGTAGACAAGGGCGAAGAAAATCCTGTTATCAAAAACACTAATGAATCGCTCGATACTGATAGCTGCTTAGAATGGTAAGCTAAACAGTTGACCAATTATCAATTAACAATCACCTTGCATTTCATGAATTGGACTGAAACCAGAAAGGGGTTTTCATGGCCGGTATAGTATCAGTTTCTCGTAAAGATTTAGCCCAACGCCGTCAAAAATTACGTCAGCAGCGGCAGATGAAAATTATCCAGACTATTTGGCGAACATTGGCCGCTAGTGGTTTGGCTGGTGGATTACTGTGGATAACACTTCAACCAATGTGGGTGCTAAAAACTCCAGCACAAATAGTCATGACATCAGGTCAGCAATTATTATCAGAGCAAACGATGCAGTCACTTTTGGCGTTGTCCTATCCCCAATCTTTGTGGCGGATTCAACCTTCTCTTATTGCCGAAACTTTAGAACAACAACCAGCTATTGCCCAAGCAACTGTTACCCGTCGTCTGTTTCCTCCTGGGTTAATTATTGAAATTCAGGAAAGATTGCCAGTAGCAATCACTTACACCATCCCAGGGCAAAGTATAACCAGTTGTAATCCTCAGCCTCAATCTTCCGCAAACTCTACCCAACCAACAACTCCATGTCTGCAAAATAGTGCTGCCCAACACAAACAGGGTAATGTAAGTTTACTAGATGTCAGTGGGGCTTTAATTCCTCTGGAAAAATATACTGCACTTAATCCCACTGGTAAATTGCCGAATCTCAAAGTTATTGGTTCACCAGAACAATATCGCCCCTATTGGACTCAACTTTATCAAGTCGTCAGTCAGAGTTCTGTGAAAGTGATGGAAATTGATTGTCAAGATCCCACAAATTTGATTTTGAAAACAGAACTGGGAAATGTACATCTTGGTGTTCCTACTGACCAATTGTCTGAAAAAATCCAGGTTTTTGTGCAAATGCGGCATTTATCAGCAGAATTCAAAGCTGGACAAATAGCCTATATTGATATTAAAAATCCTCACCAGCCTTTAGTACAAGTGAATCAAAATCAGCAGATTAACTCCCCAAATCCCTAACAAGCCTCTGGGGAAAATCGATTGACCATCTGGTGATCAGGACAGCTAAAATCTGCTATGGTTCATCTTGACAACTTTAATGGTCTGTTAGGAATTTTGAGTGTAGAGTTGCTTTTACTCTGCTAATGTGTATAACAATGACTCTCAAGTATTTTGAGTATCAACCCCAAAAACCAAACAAAAGGTATTTTTTAAGTATTTTTTTTAAAAAAATCTTAATTAATACATTTCAATACTGAAAAATGTAGTAATTATCGAAGAAAAGCACCAGTAAAGTTGTAAAATAGATTACTAATGAAAATTTTGTCCAAAAATAGTGGGAGGATATCGAGCAGAATATTCACAACTGTATACTGTGGAAAATTAGCAACATAGTATTGAAAATATTAGTCTCTAGATCAAGTTATATAAACCCATTTTCGGACAATGTAGATATACTTTTCTAGAATTAGTTATGCGATCCCTTGGGGGACGCTACACGAACGCATAAGTTGCCAACTTATCTAATAGCTAATTATTGCACTTCAAATCCGGTTAGGTTGAGAAGTCGTGATCATCACAGAAAACAGTGCCATAGGCTGTGGCAGTCTCCAACTAAACTATAGTTGATTCTTAGGTGAATAACACCACAAAAAGTCGTTTATCTACCTTTATAAATCCAATGACACTTGATCATAACCAAGAGCTTACCTATAAAAATTCCCAATCTGTGGGACAGCCAGGGTTATCTTTGGCAGTGAACTCCAACAATCCCTTTGGTAGTTCCGGCCTAAACTTCGGACAAAATAACGACAGTAAAAAGATGGTTGAAAACAGCCGCATTGGTGAAATTGTTCCTGGACGAGTCGCAAATATTAAAGTGATTGGTGTCGGTGGTGGCGGTGGTAATGCTGTTAACCGCATGATTGAATCTGATGTCTCTGGTGTAGAATTTTGGTCAATTAACACCGATGCCCAGGCTTTAACCTTAGCTGGCGCTCCTAGTCGCTTGCAAATTGGTCAAAAACTGACCAGGGGTTTAGGTGCAGGGGGTAATCCCGCCATTGGTCAAAAAGCAGCAGAGGAATCTCGTGATGAAATTGCTACGGCTTTAGAAGGTGCAGACCTGGTATTTATCACTGCCGGCATGGGTGGTGGCACGGGTACAGGTGCTGCCCCAATTGTGGCAGAAGTAGCTAAAGAAATGGGCGCTCTGACGGTAGGTGTAGTCACCCGGCCATTTGTGTTTGAGGGACGGCGACGCACTAGCCAAGCAGAACAAGGTATTGAAGGCTTAAAAAGTCGGGTTGATACCTTGATTATTATCCCCAACAATAAGTTGTTGGAGGTGATACCTGAACAAACACCTGTACAAGAAGCCTTTCGCTATGCTGATGATGTGTTACGTCAAGGGGTACAGGGCATTTCTGATATTATTACGATTCCTGGGTTGGTTAATGTTGACTTTGCTGATGTACGAGCAGTTATGGCAGATGCGGGATCAGCATTGATGGGGATTGGTGTGAGTTCTGGCAAATCTAGGGCTAGAGAAGCCGCGATCGCTGCGATTTCTTCACCATTATTAGAATGTTCTATTGAAGGTGCTAGAGGTGTCGTCTTTAATATTACTGGTGGTAGTGATCTCACCCTGCATGAAGTGAATGCTGCGGCGGAAACAATCTATGAAGTTGTTGATCCCAATGCCAATATTATTTTCGGCGCTGTCATTGATGACAGACTGCAAGGAGAAGTCAGAATTACCGTGATTGCGACTGGGTTTACAGGAGAAATTCAAACTGCACCACAACAAACTGTGGCTAACGTTAGACCTGTAACTCCCACAAATACCAGGAAACCTACACCACAACCAACGGTTAATCAACCAAATCCAACTCCAGAACCCAAGGAAAAACCATCATTAGATATTCCTGATTTCCTCCAACGGCGACGCACACCACCCAAAAATTAAGTAATTGTAGATTTGAGATTTTAGATTAAATTTCCAGTCTCAATTCTGGCTTAGTGCTATACAATTTCTTAGTTTTAGGTTTATTTTATCAGATTAGGGGTTAGCAATTTGGTTGCCAACCCCATATTTTGTTTGTGTTTTTTGTATTTAGGGTTTGCTGATAATGAAGAGCTACATTTCTGCATTAAAATCCACTTTATCATAAATATCTGCCAGCAAAATTTGACAGGGAATATAAGCTAAATTTAAGCTCATATTTTCATCATTAAATTCTGAAAAAATCTATTTATTATTATCAATAATATCACTTTAGTTAAATTATATTTTACAGCGTCCAATCTTTGATTTTGAGTCCTGGAACTTGAGTAAAATCTTTTACGGGTAACAACTATAGCACCAATAGATCAAGCGATCGCCTAATTTGAAATTCAGAAAAATTAAGAGCGATCGCTTCCTTGACAGGTAAAATAAATGTAATCAAAAAAAGAGGTCATCACTGACCCCTTAGAAATTTACCAAAATAATCTCTGATATATAGAAATTACAGCAAACCAGTATTTGTACCTTGCTTACCAGTTGCTAATTCCACTTTAACAATCTTGCCACCCATTTTCATGATGCGTTGTTGTTCGCGAAACCAGTTTTCATAAGGAACCAATTTGGTGAAATAGGTATTTTGTAATTCGCGTTGAGTGCGAGTACGAGTTAGGCTGGGAACACAAGCAGTTACTTTAAATAAACGAGCCATTTTTCTAATCTCCTCTATCGGTTGCGGAAACTTTTTTATCTCAAATATCTTGAGTGCAAATCTTTAATTTATGTGTAAGGATTTAGCTATCAGCCATCAGCTTTTTAACTTTTGCGTCAAAAATCACCATTTGATTATCTACTGATTTATCAAATATTCTGACTCCTGACTCCTGACTCCTGACTCCTGAATTCTTACATTTATTTTCTCAAAGTCTGGAAATCAAACATCAACACTAGACCGCTAATACTCATTTTTGATAAGCAATAGAACGACCTAGAACTCACGGTTGATTTCCAGACCTTAATAAAGCCGCACCTAAATCCTTAAGTGCAAACCTAACTCTTAGCTCAAGCCAGAGCAGATATAGTCAAAGTAAACGCCCATTTCTTTACCAGCGTCAGGACCAACCAAACTAGCGGTTACTTCCTTCATAGCTTGGATAGCACTAACTGTAGCGCCTACGGGTACGCCCAAGGAGTTGTAGGTTTCTTTTAAACCGTTGAGTACGCGCTCATCCAAAATGGAAGCGTCACCAGCCAACATAGCGTAGGTAGAATAACGCAAGTAGTAATCCAAGTCACGGATACAAGCTGCGTAACGACGGGTTGTGTACATATTACCACCGGGACGGGTGATATCAGAGTACAACAAGGACTTAGCTACAGCTTCTTTAACGATCGCAGCAGCATTAGCACTGATAGTGTTAGCTGCACGAACGCGCAGTTCACCACTAGCGAAGTAACCTTTGAGCTTTTCTAGAGCAGCGGTATCAAGGTATTTACCTTGAACATCAGAAGAATTGATAACGGAGGTAATTGCGTCTTGCATTGTTGTTTTTTCCTTATTTCCAACCTTATTGCCACAGTATGAGTTTGAGCCGAGAAACAGCTAAAACCTACTGCATAGCACCAACAACGTAGTCGAAGTAAGAACCAGCTTCACCAGCGTCTTCAGCAGACAACATGGTGGAAGCAACGTTCTTCATAGCGGCAACGCCACCAGCAACAGCTTCAATGGGAGTACCCAAGGATTTGTACATTTCACGTACACCAACGATACCGATTTCTTCGATGGGGGTTACATCGCCAGAAACGATTCCGTAGGTTACAAGACGCAAGTAGTAGTCAAGGTCACGAAGACAAGTAGCTGTCATTTCTTGACCGTAAGCGTTACCACCAGGGGAAACAACGTCAGGACGTTTTTGGAACAGTTGGTTACCAGCTTGCTTAACGATGGACTCGCGGTTGTCGGTCAGGATTTGAGCGATGCGTAAACGTTGTGCGCCACCAGTAACAAAACCTTTGATTCTATCTAATTCACCGGGGCTGAGGTAGCGAGCTTCTGCATCAGCATTCACGATGGACTTCGTGACGATACTCATTAATGGATTCCTCCAATACTAATGACACCAGCTTTTAAACTGGCAAGACTTTAATTGGTTGATAGGGGCTTCCTATCTTATGACATTGCGAGTGATATTCACTCAACAACGGTAAATAAGTTAGAAAATTCAACTACCTTCCGAAAAACATTGTCCGGCATTATGTTGAGCATTTATTACTGCTCTTAATATTTTGTAACAATCTTTTTCAGAATTGCTCATTTTGAGGGAGCAGGGGAGATGGGGAGATGGGGAGATGGGGAGATGGGGAGATGGGGAGGTAAACAACCCAATCCCCAGTCCCCAGTCCCCAATCCCCAATCCCCAATCACCTACTTATTACCACCGCGACCAGTGAGAACAGAAGGAGACAAGCTAGACCAAGATTGTTTTACTAGGTCAGCTTCAGCCTTGACACTACCCAAGTAGTTACCCGCTGGTAAAGATGGGAAGCGGTTGTAAGGAACTACATCTTCACCGAAGTAACTAGCGTATTCTGGGCTGTTAACCATCGCCTCTACAGCCGCTCTTAACCCACTATCAGCCAATATTTTGTTATATTGACGGATTTCGCCTTGGGTTGCGGGTGCGCGTCCCAAAATGTGACGGAATAAGAACTCAATCACTTTGGTGTTGGGATAGGGAGTATAGAACCGTTTGCGATAGATTTCACAACTAGCTAGTTCTAGAACAAACTCACGCACAGTAATTTCACCGTTACGCAGTTTGCTATCTAAGTCAGAACGACGGAAATAACTGGGTACTTGACCGCTAAATACGTCCATTACCTGACAGTAGATGGCATTAATTACCTGATTTGTTTCCGGGGAATTTGTCCCAGTAGTAGCCCGATAAATACGGATAGGCTTGCGGCGACTTGTACCTACACCAACTTCTACAGACTGACCGCGACCATCGTTAAAAGAACGACCCAATTCAATAAACAAGGGTTTAGTCTTGTCCATTTGTTTGGATTTTGCTGCCAAATCTGCGATCGCATTCGCTAACATTGGTGTATTCTCAGTCTTAATCCGAGGCTTGACAGTTTCAAAGCTAGGTACAACCAAATCATCGTTTTGCTTGGTTAGTTGGTTGTAAAGCTTCTCTGTGTTGGGGAAGTTAGCAGCGGGTAAAGTGGGGAAGCGACGGTAAGGAACAGTATCTTCACCAAACACCTGACGGTATTCTGCACTGTCTACCATTTCGCTAATAAAGGCACGAATACCTTGAGTAGCTAGAATTTGGTTATACTTGCGAATTTCTGCTTGGTCAATAGGTGCGCGACCTAAGAAATGCTTAGTACCCAACTCAATTACTTTCGTGTTGGGATAAGGTGTGTAGAATTCCTTCCGGTACAAGCTGGAATAACCCAAACCTTGAATAAATTCCTTAACGGTAATTTCACCGTTCACCAATTTGCTTTCTAAAGCCGTGAACTCATTTTTAACAATGTAAGGTGCTATATCGCGCTCAAAAATCTGCCGATAAGCGCCGCTAATTACAGTTTCAATTGCAACCTTATCATTGTTAGCTGCTGTCAGCTTGAAGACCTTAGTTTGCTCACGCTGCTTAGTAACACCTTGGTTGATGCGGAAGTCAATATCTGGTTGAGTCCGCATTTCTGTAACTTCACCCAACTCCACAAAGCGGGGGGTTACTTCCTTCTCAACCTTGTTGATATCTTCACGGATAGTACCAACACGCAGTTGACGTAAGGACACACCAGCAGGAGTTAGATAACGTTCGTAAGGAACTGTATCTTCATTAAATGCTTGGTTGTATTCGTCACTGTCAATGATGGCATCAACTATCGCGTAGAAACCCTTTTTGGCAGCGATGTCAAAATACTTGTTGTTTTCTTGACGACCGTAGGTAGGACGACCTAGCAAACGACGGTGAATATATTCAATGGACTTACAGACATACAAAGAAGTCCAGTACATCTTGCGGAATAAATCCGACTTCGCCAACATCCGCACAAACTCGCGGACGGTGATTTCGCCGTTTTCCAGCTTAATTTCTGCAACCTTGAGGCGTTGACCTTCGTAAACATCACGACCGAAAACTTGCAAGTAAGTAGCCTTAATGACAGCTTGGGTAGAGCTTTCCGAGAATTTAACACTTGCACCCTTAGCAGCTTTTTTGCCAATAGTTCCGGGTAACTGGTCTAATTTGAACACCTTAGCACCCAAGGAACCAGGAGCTATATCCCGTGCTTTGGGGTTGCTAAGTTGGTTATTGATACCAGGTCCTTGGTGAATCAAAATCCGGCGGGTATCCTTACTAAAAGGTGCAGGACTGCTGCTGGGGTTGCGGGTTTCTTTCGGGAAAATCGCGCCAAATTGAATTTCCAAGGGATCATTACCAGAACCATAGGGATGTTGATCAGGTAATGGCTGTTCGTAAGCTGCAAAGGTAGTAATAAACTGAGGTACTTTTCGGAAAGGCGCACTGTAGTTAAACAGGTCTTGTTGTGGTCCCCAGTTGCGACATTCTTGGGCTTCTTGACCCAGACCCCGGATGTAGGGAACTGTTTCTTCACCAAAGTAATCGCTGTATTCGTTAGAATCTACCAAAGCATCAACTAAAGCAGGTAGACCACCGTTGGAAACAATGGAGAAGTATTTTTGCACTTCTTCCCGGCTGCTGGGACCCCGTCCCAAAATGTGACGGAAAGCTAATTCAATAACCCGGCTGTTAATAAAAGGCTGGTAAAACTGTTTTTGGTAAAGGGGAGATTTAGCTAAACGGCGAATAAACTCCTTCATGGAGATAGAGCCGTTTTTAACTTTAGATTCCAAGTCAGAAATGGACAAGCTGTAAGCACGGGTAATGTCGCGCTCAAATACCTGTCTGTAAGCTGCTTTGATAACTTCTGTCTTTTCGCTAGAAGACAAACCAGGCTTCATCGCGTACTTGGGACGGCGTTCTGCGGCGTTAGAATAAATTTGCGGCAGTTGTAAACCTTGTTGGTCGCCGGAAGGACGTTGACGGACTTTTGTCGATGGTGTGGGTGCTTGGAATTCAGTCAGCAACACATCCATGTACTGAGTCACAATTTCTGTGGCTACAGGGTCTTTGCGGAAATAGGATAAAGATGCTGATTTGATTTCTTGTAAAGCGACGATGGTGGCTTCACCAGAACAAGCATTTTCGATAATTTCCCGCAAACCTCTGGTATTCACAGAGATGATATTGGGGTCGCCAGCAACGATGGCATAAGTAGCGTAGCGCAAGAACCAGGATAAATCCCGTAAGCTCTTGGCCATGTTGCTAGGACCGTAACGAGCTACGTTAATGGGTCTAAAACCTGGAGGTGTAGGTCCACCAGCAGAGGTATTAAAGATTGAGCGCAGGTTTTCCAGGAAGCCACCACGACTTTCAACGTAGGTGACTGTTCCTAGTGTCATGCCTTCTTGGACACTCATACCACCAGCACCAGCCATTGCTAGTTCTCGCTCTTGGGGCTTTTCTAAGAAGGACATTGGTGAACCACCAACGAAAATCCGGTTAGCTGCACGAGAAACGATGATTTCAGAGTTTTCTGTGAGTATCTGGGCAATTTCTAACCGTTTTGCACCAGAGGCAAAATAGCTACCCAGTTCACTTAGCTCACCTTTCCCCAAAAAACGATCTTGTTGTTCTGCTTGGGAAATGGTCGAGACAGGTAAGGTTTGATATAGTTGCGGACGCGCAACTGAGCTTCCACCGCTTGCCTTAACACTCATTGGATTTCTAAATCTCCTATAAAAAAGTTTATGTGTTAAACCTGGGTTGTTCTAATGCTTGACATATTTGCGTATTTATGAATGCTACGCCTGTAAAACCCAGTAAATTAACCCAGTCAGTTTTTAGATTAGAACGTTTTGAGGTGACGCTGTTAGTTTATTAAGAAGTATGTCGAATCTGTAATCTAAATCTGCCAGTGGGAATAAATACATACTTTGGCTGGGCTGGGAAATGATGATTTTTTGTATCATAGGGCTACAAAATACGAAGCATAGTTTGTGGAAAAAGTAGCAGGTGTTCATATTTTTTAATATTTTTCTGACTGAAGACAACGAGTAAAAATATTTTTATGTGGGATTCAATATATTTTGATTGAGATAGATAGCAGAAAATTCCGAGACTTATGGATTTATGAATTTTTGGCAAGAAAACCGCAGCAGAAATTTCGTAACCATCTGGGTATTGGATTTGATTAG
>NZ_JAYGHA010000060.1:0-13174 GCF_034931405.1 Anabaena sp. UHCC 0451
AAGAACAAAATATTTATTCTCATTTTGGGATAGTTTAATTATCGCCAGCGCACTATCAGTTAATGTTAATCAACTCTATTCAGAGGATATGCAACACGGTTTTACAGTGGAAGGATTACAAATTATTAATCCTTTTCTCTAAGCGATAGCGAAGCGCTCTGTAGGAATCGCTTTTGGGGATGATGGGGAGCGATCGCTCTAAATGGGGAAATTTCTGGAAATTAATCTGTTAAAATTGGTTGAGGTAAACAACTGCAAATGTAAAAGCAATGAAAATCAAAGCCGTTATTTATCCTGCTGAAGAAGGTGGTTATTGGGCTGAAGTACCTGCTCTACCAGGCTGTATAACAGAAGGAGATACAATGGAAGAATTAATTAATAACCTTCAAGATGCTATACAAGGTTGGCTAGAAGTAGCTAATGAAATCCAAACACCAGATCCCATATCACAGGTAATAGAAATTGCAGTATGAAATCAATTTCTGGTAAAAAACTATGTAAAATTGTTGAGAAAAAAGGCTGGATTCTCAAAAAAATTACAGGAAGTCACCATATTTATGAAAAGCCTGATGAAAGTAAAATTATCTCTATTCCCGTACATCGGAATCAAGATTTAAAACTTGGTACTTTAAAATCAATTATGAAAGTAGCTGAATTAGTGGAAGATGATTTGTAACTAAGGTTTATTTTATTAGGTTAGCAGGATATGATGGCTTTTTGGGAAGTTGAGGGGGTGCGATAGCGAAGCGCTCCGTAGGAATCGCCTTTTTGGGATATGAGAGAGCGATCGCCTTTTTAAAGATGATGGAGAGCGATCGCTTTTAGGATGTAGGGATGTATGATCGCTTTTTGTGGGATGTGGGGAGTGCGATCGCGTAGCTGATAGCTATAACTATTCTTCTTCAGCTAAAATTTGTAAAATATCTCGTGCAGCATGAATTAACCGCACAATTTCAATATACTCATCCCCTTCTAAATAAAAAATTAGATGCTTTTCAAATCCTCTAACTCCCCACTTCCGCAAACCAATTAAACGCGGATTCTTAACATTATAAACACTACCAATACCAGGCAGTTGTGCTAATTGTGAAAAAGTCTGCCTTGTAGCATCAAAAAAACTTAATGCTGCATCAAAATTACTCTGGGCAATATAAGCAAACTGTTCATCGAGGTCAACACTAGCCTTTGGTCTAATTACAATTCGTCTAGTCATTGTTATTATTTGCGAAGTCTCTCAAGCAGCTGAGTGCGTTTTTGTTCCCACCACTCATCCGTAATTTCAATTGCTTCACCGCTATCTAAGCCTTCTAATAGTAATGTTTCTAGTCGTGCTTGTGCTACCCTTTCTAACTCTTGACGAATCAAGTGTCGAATGTATTCACTTGTGGTACTATAGCCACCTTTTGTAACCTGTTCATTGATAAAATCCCGCATAGAATCGGGAAGAGAAATATTTACTGTAGTCATAGCTAATAAGTTTTTATATTTCTGATTCCTTAATTATGGCAAATATTGTCAATTTTTGTCAAATGTTTTGTAGGGATGTGGGAGGTGCGATAGAGTTCGCGGAACGTCTACTTTGTAACAATAATTTGCTGATTACCTAAACTCGGTTCTTTGGCTAAGGTATTGATTATATCAAGATAGATAAAATTGATACTTTAAGCTAGAAAAATCCTCAGCCCAGTTTCAATTTCCGAAACGAGAGTCAGAACTGCTGTAGAAACAGGTTAGCTTAACTGTTAAACGCAAGCCCCACTCCAGCAGCTATGGTAAAAGAAATAGCAATTCGCACGACGGGACTAACTAAGCAATTTGAACGCCACGTGGCTGTCAATGATGTGGACTTAGAGATCCAGATGGGTGAAGTTTACGGATTAATAGGTCCTAATGGTGCTGGTAAAACAACCTTAATTCGGATGTTAGCCGCAGCGGAAGAACCAACTACTGGTGAAATTTATATTAATGGAGATCGCTTACAGCGTGACAACAGCAACCCCACCCTCAAACGTCATATTGGTTACTTACCCGACGACTACCCACTGTATGAGGATCTAACCGTCTGGGACTACCTAGATTATTTTGCCCGTTTATACTGCTTACGACAACCACGTCGCACTCAACGCCTACACGAAGTTTTAGAACTGATTCAACTTGGCAATAAACGCAACAGCATGATTTCTACCTTGTCACGGGGGATGAAACAGCGACTGAGTTTAGCACGCACCATTATCCATGAACCGATTTTACTACTTCTAGATGAGCCGGTTTCTGGACTTGATCCCATTGCCAGGATGCAGTTTCGGGAAATTATCAAAGCTTTACGAGAAGCGGGGATGACAATATTAATTTCTTCTCATGTTCTCAGCGACTTAGCGGAGTTATGTACTTCCGTAGGCATTATGGAACTAGGCTTTTTGGTAGAAAGTGCCTCACTGCAAACACTTTATCAGCGTTTAGCCCGGCAGCAAATTTTTATCTCAACTTTGGGCAACATAGATATATTGGTGAGTGAACTAAAAAATTATCCTTTGGTAGAAGAATGGGAGGTAATACATAATAAAAATAGTGTGCGGGTGAATTTTTCAGGAACACAGGAAGAAACTGCTGAATTATTGCGATCGCTCATTAGTACAAGTATTCCCTTAACCAATTTTCACTGCACCCAAGAAGACCTAGAAACTATTTTTCTCAAACTAGGTCACAAACAAGCATCTTAATGAAAGGAGTCAGGAGTCACCGAGTCAGGAAGAAGAAGGTAAATATTTCTTCCCAGTCCCTAGTCCCCAGTCCCTAGTCCCCTCTTTCAATTTTGGAGATTTTTTCTATGATGCTAAATTTTATCGACAGAGTAGGTGAATGGAATCCCCAACTCTTCCGAGAACTGAAAGGACGGTTCAAACCTTTTAACGTCTTATTTGCAGTTGTCTCTTCTCTATTATTGCAACTTGTAGTTTTTTTGTTTCAACTACGAGAATATCCCGGTGAAGAATATTCTTTAAGAGGTTCTTACTGTCGTCTTAGTACATTATACCAACAACAAGAACAACAATTTTACCAGCAACAATCTCTACTCAATCAAAAATTAAATAACTATCGACAAATTAAACTTTCAGATTCCAGCATTATTCCTAATTTACAGGTACAAATTCAACAAGTTGACACACAACTCAGTAACCTGAGAGATCAGTTATCTAAAGGTTTTTGTCCTCCCAACGAAATTGAGTGGCAGATGTGGTGGCGAGATCATTGGGAATACATTTTTTTAGCATTTAGTGTAATTTTTATTTTTACACTATTAGTCGCTGGAACTTATTTACTCATTAGTGATTTAGCACAAGAAGAACATAGAGGAACACTCAATTTTATTCGCCTCAGTCCCCAGTCAGAAACCAGTATATTGACTGGAAAAATATTAGGAGTACCGAGTTTAATTTATCTCTTTGTACTTATTGCAATTCCTTTACACTTCTGGGCTGGACATTCTGCCAATATTGCCTCAAGTTACATTCTTAGTTACTACGCTGTTATAGCTGCCAGTTGCTGTTTCTTTTATAGTGCTGCACTTTTATTTAGTTTAGTCAATCGCCAGTTTAGTAGCTTTCAACCTTGGCTTGGTAGTGGCATGGTTTTGTTGTTATTGTTTATGACAATGATGATGGCATCTAGTGCTTATAACAATGACTTCAATAACCCAGGTGCTTGGTTTAGGTTTTTTAGTCCTTGGGATATTACTGCTTACCTATTTCCAAATTTATTCCGTATCTATCAAGGTTCACCACTAGATAATTTCCAATTTTTCTATTTACCAGTTGGTAAAAATATAGCCAGTTTAACCGGATTTTATTTACTGAATTACGGAATTTGCACTTACGGCTTATGGCAAGCCATAAAACGCAGTTTTGGTAATCCTCAAACTACCATCTTAAGTAAAGGACAAAGTTATTTATTTCTAGCTTTTGTTCAGGTGATGTTTTTAGGATTGATGATGCAAAAATTAGATGCGAGAACAGAGGTAATTATAGCTATGTTAGCAGTGATCAATGCTGCTTTCATCTTCAGTTTAATTCTGGTTCTCTCCCCTGTTCGTCAAAATATCCAAGACTGGGCAAGATATCGTCACCAAAACAATAGAAACGCATCTCTGTGGGAAGATTTAGTATGGGGTGAAAAAAGCCCAGCAATATTGGCAATAGCAATCAATTTAGTCATTGCTGCCATACCTTTATTTATCTGGATTGCTATTTCCCATAAAGATGCAAATATCAGCGATTTGGGTCAAGGTAAAGCTTTGTTAGCTGTAGCTTTATCTATCGGTTTAATGCTGATTTATGCCAGCATTGCTCAGTTAATGTTGTTGATGAAAAATCCCAAGCGTTATGTTTGGTCAGTTTTAACGATTGGTGCGGCAATTTCTTTACCTCCAATTATTCTTTCTGTCTTGGGTCTAAACACTTATAATCATCCTCATGTATGGGTGTTTTCTACCTTCCCTTGGGGCGCTATAGCACAATCTAACATGACAACAATTTTCATGGCGTTATTAGCTGATTTAACTGTTGTCGCTTTGTTAAATTTCCAATTCAACAAACAAGTGCGGGTATTGGGTGAGTCTGCAACTAAGGCTTTATTAGCAGGACGTTAAGAAAGGTGTGGGATGTGGGGTAAGAATTTTTTCCTACTCCCCATCTCCCTAACTCTCTTCCTCTAACCTCTAGTCTGAAGTATCTATATAGTGTAAAAATATTCCTACCTCAATAGCGTAAAAATCATAATTATGACAATGCTTCCTAATTTACAACGTGCCTTTTTTAACCGTAGTGTCCTGAAAGTGATCAGCGGTTTGAATAATTTTAACGCTGAAAGTGTTGCTGCTACTGTCAAAGCGGCTGAATTTGGTGGTGCGACTTTTGTAGATATTGCTGCTGATGCGGCTTTGGTTAAATTAGCTAAAAGTTTAACAAGTCTGCCAGTTTGCGTTTCCGCAGTTGAACCAGAAAAATTTGTCCAAGCTGTAGCTGCTGGTGCTGATTTGATTGAAATTGGTAATTTTGATTCTTTTTACGCTCAAGGTCGCAGATTTGAAGCTGAGGAAGTTTTAGCATTAACTTACCAAACTCGTGCCTTGTTGCCTGAAATTACCCTATCTGTGACAGTTCCTCACATCCTGGAATTAGACCAACAGGTACAACTAGCTGAAGACTTAGTAAAAGCTGGTGCTGATATCATCCAAACTGAAGGCGGTACTAGCAGCAAACCGGCTCATGGTGGTACTTTGGGTTTGATTGAAAAAGCTGCTCCTACTTTAGCCGCAGCTTATCAAATTTCCCGTGCCGTTTCTGTGCCTGTATTGTGTGCTTCTGGTATTTCTAATGTGACTGCACCTTTAGCTGTTGCTGCTGGTGCTGCTGGTGTGGGTGTGGGTTCTGCTATTAACCAACTCAATAGCGAAATTGCCATGATTGCTGCTGTGCGTGGTTTGGTGGAAGCTTTAGCTACTGCAAATATTCGCACATTTGCATAGATGAATATAGGGAATGGGATTGAATTACTGCTGTAAACCTCATCCCAATCCCTCTCCAAAACAGAAAGGAGCATTTTGGTGATTATTTTAGGTGCAACTGACCGTCGTGCGCCTCAAGGTTTTGCACCAATTGCTATTGGTTTAGGGTTAACACTAATCCACTTAATCAGTATTCCTGTAACTAATACATCTGTGAATCCAGCCCGTAGCTTAGGCCCAGCAATTTTTGTGGGTGGTTGGGCGCTACAGCAGTTGTGGTTATTTTGGGTAGCACCAATTCTGGGAGGGGCATTAGGAGGCTTCTTCTACACTCAAGTTTTGGAAACACCAAAAGCAGAATAATAATTCTCGGAAATTGGTTAGAGTTCAAGAACCCCACCCCCAACCCCCTCCCCGCTTGCGAGGAGGGGGCTATTATATAGCATATTTCTTCTTTCTCTGTGTTCTCTGTGCCTCTGTGGTTAGTTTATAGGGATAAATTATTTTTTGGAAGTCCCTTATTTGATAATTACTATTTATGTTGGCTATTGGAAAACACCTATAAACTGTTACAACCGTGAAGATGTAAAATTTTGGTTACATTGAACAAACATTTCCGGTTTTTCCGATTTTATTAAGGTACTCAGCATGACAGTAGTTACATCAAAAGCACCCAATTTTTGTGAAGGGATTCAATATTTTGGGGAAGCATTGCCAGATTTTGAAACTTATGGTGCAAAACCAGCGATCGCATCTGGTAATATATCTATAACAAATCCCACAGATACAACAGCAGTATATCAAACCTTACTGGCGGCTGATGCCCTGCGCTACCTCACCCTACACATCACTGGTAGTAAGGCTTCTGGACATCCCGGCGGTTTTGCCAGCCAAGCGGAAGCTTATGCAGCTTTGGTCATGCTGGGACATAAAAACATTATCACCGAAGTGGGACACCACGCCCCTGGTTTCTATAGCGCCATGTTCTTAGACCGTTCCTTAGAAGACATGGGCATTTCTACAGTACAACAATTGGGCGATCGCTTTCGAGAAAAGCATGGATTATTAGGACACCTATCCGGCTACATTCCCGGTATTCTCGCACCGGCTGGACCCCTGGGACAAGGACAACATTTTGCCATGGCCGCAGCCCTGTTGCACCGTGATAAACTCTTCCCCTTCACCCTGGGAGACGGGGGACTGGGTGAACCCTATATCATGAGTGCAATGGCACATTTTAACACCGCTTACCCCACCGCTACCAACTTCTTACCCGTGTTAGTGTGGAACGGTTACAGCCAAGAACACCACAGCATGGTATCTCTCAAAACCAACGCAGAGATGATTGCCTATTGGCAAGGTAACGGTTTTGCCGAAGTCGTATTAGTCAACGCCAAAGATTTTGACGACCAAAACCAAGCAGGTGAATATGTTGATAGTACGGTATTTTCCTTTGCCAAGCGCCTAGAATTTACTAAAGCCGTATTAGTAGGTATGGATAAAGCTGCCCGTTCAGCACTCGGCGGTAAATTGACCGTATTTATTATCAAACAACTCAAAGGGGCAGGGGTTCACGCTTTAGGGGCAAAATCCCACAACCTTTATCCGAAAGATACCTTATCCGCGCCCCATATCGTCAGCGCCTTACAAAAACGGGCATTATCAGCCCCAGCATGGCAAATTGTGCGGACAAATGCGGAACGGGCTGGAGGAGGTCCGGCTGCGAAAACTGTAGTTACAGAATTTGAATTACCCTTAGCAGAAATTGGCGAATTACCATTAGCAGAATATCAAGTTGGGGCAGTTCCCCAAGTTTCTACAACTGTCATGGGTAAGCTAGTGGGAGTAGTAGGAAATAAAGATAAAAATTTCCTTGTGACTAACGCCGATGGTAACGCCGCTTCAGGAATTGGTAATATTAATGAAGCATTAAAAATCATTCACCCCACCACCGATGATACCTACAACCAAGCCCCAGGTGGTCAAGTTTACGAACCTTTGAGCGAAGATGCTTGTGCAGGATTAGCGGCTGGTTTATCCTTAATGGGGGCGAGAACTTTGTGGTGTTCCTATGAATCTTTTGCTATCAATGGTTTACCAATTTGGCAAACTGTCACCCAAGCAATGGCAGAATTACGCCGCAAAACACCCTCAACAATTACATTATTTACAGCCGGGGCATTAGAACAAGGACGCAACGGTTGGACTCACCAAAGACCAGAAATTGAAGCTTATTTTGCTTCTTTGATGAGAACCGGAAATGTCTTCCCATTATTTCCCCCAGATGCTAACAGTATTCAAGTCTGTTATGACTGGGCTTTGCAAACAAAAAATAAGGGCATTGTCATTACTGCTAGTAAGTCTCCTTTGCCAATTCGTAGCACTTTTGCCCAAACTGAAAAAGGCTTAATTGATGGTGCGGTGTTATTACATGAAGTGGCTGGTGGGAAGACTGTTGTATTTGCAGTTATTGGCGATTTGACATTAATTCCTGTGTTTGAAGCGGCGGCTTTTTTAGAAACTGAAGGTATTGGTGTGAAGATTGTTTCTATTATCAATCCCCGCCGTTTATATCGTC
This sequence comes from Anabaena sp. UHCC 0451, assembly GCF_034931405.1. Lineage (NCBI taxonomy): Bacteria > Bacillati > Cyanobacteriota > Cyanophyceae > Nostocales > Nostocaceae > Anabaena > Anabaena sp. UHCC 0451. The sequence goes on from NZ_JAYGHA010000060.1 coordinate 8,082, forward strand.
CTCATGATACTGCTTGGGATACTTGTTCTGAACCTGATAACGGTTTTTTAAGTGATGCGGATTTTGAGCAATTGTTTGGTGGAGATGCCTTAATTGGTGTGACAGGTGGCGCTGCGGCGATGTTAGAACCAATCATGTTACGCAGTAATTCAAAACGTGATTCTTTTGCCTGGAAGCGTGGGGAAACTACGGCTAGTGCGGGTGAGTTGATGGCTTTTAATGGTTTGACTGCGGAAGCGTTGACTAAGCGGGCTATTGAGTTGGTGCATTAATTAGAACGCAGATGTACGCAGATTAACGCGGATGTTTTGGCGTTGGGTTGCGTACATTTGCTGATTTTTTTATTGGAGGGAACGCTGATGAACGCAGATGAACGCAGATTGGATTTGAATGGGGTTACGGAAAAGATTATTGGATGTGCTTTTAAGGTGGGTAATACTTTGGGGGTTGGTTTTTTGGAGCAGGTTTATGAAAATGCTCTGGTGCATGAGTTACGAAAAACTGGTTTGTTGGTTGAGCAGCAAAAAATGCTGGAAGTTTGGTATGACGGTATAGTTGTGGGTAATTATAGGGCTGATTTGTTGGTAGAAAATGCTATTATTGTGGAGTTAAAGGCAGTAACAACACTGGATAGTAAGCATTTTTCCCAATGTATGAATTATCTGAAAACAACTGGACTTACTCTATGTCTATTAATTAATTTTGGTAATCCCAAAGTAGAGATAAAGCGTGTTGTCCGTAATTTCTAAATCTATCTGCATTTATCCGCGTTTATCTGCGTTCTGTAAAATAATTGTTGAAAATACTGAAATCTAAAGAACTTCAACATCTCTAACCACCTCTAACAATGATTGTAAAAAATTATCAAAATCTGAAAGTTTACCTGTAAATTGTAAATCAGAAAAACCTTCTATTTCTATTAAGCTTTTCGATGTTTTAACTCTCAGCTTTATTTCATGTTCATAGTTATCATCAGCATCATTTAAAGGTGTTTTTTTCCAAACTATAAAAACATTATCTTTTCCCGGTAATTTATTGTAAACATTACTATAAATGAAAGTTTCAGAGGATTTATAAATTGATATAGAGTCATATCCTGAAGCACCGACAGCATTAGGATTTTTAGCAAAACACTCTAGGGATTTGAAAGTTCCATTATCAACTAGACTGACAGAACCATCTGTTCTTCCCATTACTCTATAGTTAGCAGGAATTTTCAAAGCAACACCAAACTGTTTTAATTCAATATTTCTGCTAAGTTTAGAAGGATATTCTGCTTCAATACCACAATTAATCAAATTAGATGTTTCAGCTTTTACAGGAAAACTAATTAAGTGAGTGATTAAAAAAGATAGAAATATAGTAGAAAGAATTGTTGGTTTTTTGTGGTTTTTATTATTGTACATAACTGTTGCTTTATTTCATTACAAATCTGCCATTTCAATTTGAGATAATTAATTGTAAATTATAAATATAAAATACAAACCTATTGTTCTTCTTGTTCTTCAATGCGCCACCCAAAAACAGTTTCTTGGTTAGCTCCATTATTTGCAGTTGTCACATACAAAATTTCTCCATAAGCACTTTCAAACCGAAAATAGCAAAGACCTAAACCTGAGCCAGCACAATCTTGAATTTCTGTATACTCTTTTTCAGTAAAAAAATAATTTACCGGTGCGCTTCTTTCAGAGTTTAAGATTTCTCTATTAAATATTGCTTGCCAACCTGCTTCTAATAACATCTCCCTAGCTTTTGAATAAGGCATATTTTGTTTAAGTTTTGGTAATTCTTGCCTTACACAAGGTTTTCTATCTATAGTTGGCTTTTTTGTTTGTGCGATCGCTTTATTACCGACGCTAGGGATATCACCAAATACAATTAAACTGCTGATACTAACGACACTTGCAAATACTAGATTGATTAATTGAGTTCTCATTGACTACATTTGTTAGTAAAACTGTTGTAAGTATTATATAATATAATATAGTAACTAAATATTGCAAATATTATACATAAAAATTTTCTATAATTTCACTTAGCAAGTAGGTTAGGTTGACACAAGGAAACCCAACAATATTAATAACACTAAATTACAACCCAAAAAACCTGTATCTGTTTACATTATCTCACTCAAGCATTACTAGGGATTAATAGAGCGATAGCGAAGCGCTGCTGCAAGCAGTTCGCACCTGAAAAGCTTACCCTGTATCTGTTTACGTTATCTCACTCAAGCGTTACTAGGGATTACTGGGGCGATCGCTGCTATCGTGTAAATAAGAGAAGACAATAGAACCATCATAGATACACCTAGAAAGATTCATCTCACCTGAGAATTATCACCCGAACAAAATCAACCATCTGTTAACATAGTAAATGATAGAATTAACAGCAAAGTAATGATTCAATTACAACAATTGCAAGAACAGGTATTAAAATTACCAATCAAAGAACGCTGGAATCTTGTGCAAACCGTACTAGCATCAATTCAACAAGAAACCCTATCCTTTATTCCTCCTCAACCCACCCTAGAAATCTTATCTGAACTTGACCCTTGGACACAAAGCTTAATAGGTGTAATTAGCTTAGAATCAGAAAACCCAGAAGAAAGTTATGTTAATTACCTAGAGGAGAAATATAGTTGAAACGAGTATTATTTGATAGCGATGTTTTGCTGGATATTTTAGCACAGCGTCAACCGTTTGTTGTTGCCTCAGCACAAGCATTAAATACAGTCATGAAAAAGCAGGTGCAAGGCTTTGTGTCAGGACACGCTGTCACGAATATTTTCTATATTTTACGCCGTCAAATTGGTAGCGAAGCAGCACGTAAATTAATAGAAAATTTATTGCAACATATTCAAATTGCCAGCGTTACACACGAAGTTATTCACCAAGCTTTAAAAAGTCCAATTAAAGATTTTGAAGATGCGGTGACAAGTGCAGCCGCAATGTCCGCAGGTTTAGAAATAATAGTAACACGAAATAAAGCCGATTTTGTGGAGTCTTCAATACCAGCAATGTTGCCAGAAGAGTTATTGAAAATGCTTTGAAAAGTAGGTTAGGTTGACATAATGAAACCAAAAAATACCACCATTAATAACACTAAATCGCATCCCGAAAAGCTTACCCTGTATCTGTTTACGTTATCTCACTCAACCATTACTAGGGATTACTAGAGCGATAGCGTTCGCGGAGCGTCCCGGAGGGAACTAGCGCTGCTGCAAGCAGTTCGCAGTCCGAAAACCTTACTCTGTATCTGTTTACGTTATCTCACTCAACCATTACTAGGGATTAGTAGAGCGATCCTTACGGCTATCATGTAAATAAGAGAAGACAATAGAACCATCACAGATATACATAAAAATATTCATTTATGTTAAATTCACTAAACCCAAACTAATCTGAATTGCTCTATCTACCTGTTCCATTGTGACTGATTCCAGAACACCCAACCGTTTAATTAATCGTTGTTTATCAATAGAACGAATTTGATTAATAAGTGCAACAGAATCCACCTGTAAACCTCCTTCTGGTACTTTAATTAGCACTTCAGTAGGATACAAAGGTTCTGTAAACTGAGAAGTAAGAGCAGCAACAATAGTTATAGGACTATATTGATTAGAAACGTCATTTTGTAATATTAAACCAGGTCGTGTTTTTTTGATTTCTGAACCGATAGTTGGATCAAAATTAACCAAGTAGATTTCACCACGTTGGGGATAGATTATTTTTCCTTTACTTAACACGCTTCTTCTTCCAGATTAAACCACTCTTCAACTAATCCTAAATCACGTTCCGCTCTTTTAATAGCTCCTTGTTTCAACTGTTCTTTGATATTACTAAATTCACTGTAATTACCATTTGCATATTCATCACGCACTAATTGAATTTCTTTTTTAGTCTCTTCATCTTCTTGCCAATTTTCCTCTTCAGCATCAGCGATCGCTTCATTAAGAAGCTGCGAAATCTGCCGTTTTTCTGATAAACTTAGCGCATTTAAGGAATTAATCAGTAACTCCATCGGAATGAATAGATTTAATCCTGTCTGTGACATTGCTTTTATCATGATGGTATCATTACTGTAAATTATATCAAATGATGGTGGATTAGTCTATAAAAACCCTGTATCTGTTTACATTATCTCACCCAACCATTACTAGGGATTACTAGAGCGAATTATCACCTGAATTAAATCTTATAAACGCCTTTCCCATTGTTGCGGATCACGTTTAACATGAAAACAACCAATAATAGAAATTGTTTCATCTATAATAATGTAAAGTAATCCATAAGGAAACTTGCGAATTAACTTTTTTCTAACTTGTTCGTGAACAATTGGACAAGCAAAAGGATTACGTTGAATAGTTGAAAAACTAGCATCAACAACACGAATAAATTCAGAACCTAATCCAACAGTATGCTGTTCATACCAATTATAAGCATCCTCTAAATCAAGTTCTGCTTCTGGTGTAATGAAAATTTTGTAAGTCATATATTAACTAACGATTAAATTTTTGTTTCACTTCCTCCCAGCTAGAAACTTGATGAGGATTTTGATAATAAAGTTCTAAACGTCTCTCCAATTCCTTTTTTTGAGCATCACTAATAGTTACATTATCAGCATCTACAGTGATACTATCCCAAATATCTTGGACTAATTGGATTCTTTCCGCAATAGTTAATTGTAAAATGTTTTGAGGTAGTAAGTTCTCCATAAATCTTCCCACTTGAGTAGACAATATTTTTATTTTAACTCATCATTAGCAACTAGGGATTACTGGGGCGATCACAGCCCGAAAACCTACCCTGTATCTGTTTACATTATCTCACTCAAGCATTACTAGGGGATTAGTAGAGCGATCGCTGTCCGAAAACCTTACCCTGTATATGTTTACATTATTTTACTCAACTATTACTAGGGATTAATGGGCGATAGCGAAGCGCTGCTGCAAGCAGTTCGCACCTGAAAACCTTACCCTGTATCTGTTTACGTTATCTCACTCAAGCATTACTAGGGATGTTTAGGGCGATTGCTGTGATCGTGTTGGTGCATTAAGATTTTAACCGCAGATGTACGCAATATCTTATATTTTT
>NZ_JAYGHA010000061.1:0-12638 GCF_034931405.1 Anabaena sp. UHCC 0451
ATCCTCTTAGGTGTGGTCATCAATTGGATGGCAGGAATATTATAATTCCAATTTTCGAGCTATTTGTTGAAGCAAAAGCTTTTCATGAGAACGGATAAAAAAATGATTGCCTTCCAGCTTATGTAAAGAAAAATTAGCAAGAGTTTGTTCTTGCCATGCTTCTAGTTCATAATCAATAAAATCTGTATCTTGCAACCCACCAAAAACACTAATAGGAAAATTAAAAGGTGGTTGATGTGTATAAACATAAGTGTCTAAAACCGTAAAATCTGCCCGGAGAATAGGTAGAAAAATTTTGATAATGTCTTCATTTTCTATGACCTCATCAGGAGTCCCATTATAATTGAGAATTTCTTGCCAAAATTCAGCATCAGGTAAGTTGTAAATCCTTCGTTTTGTGGGAGTAACTTGTGGTGCATTGCGAGCAGATATAAATAAATGCAAGGGAGTCAAATTATACTCTGAGCGTAGTAAACGAGTTAATTCAAAGCTGACGAGTCCACCCATACTATGACCAAAAATAGCAAAAGGTTTATCTAGATAGGGGATGAGATTTTGGGTTATTTCCCTCACCAAAGGTTGCATTTCTGCATAGAGAGGTAATTTCATTTGTCTTCCCCGTCCTGGAAGTTCTAGAGGACAAACTTCGATGGTTGGAGGTAAAGAATTAGGCCAGGTACGAAATATCATGGCGCTACCTCCTGCGTAGGGTAAGCAGAATAGGCGTAATTTGGCGTTGGGGTTGGGTTTAGGACAAGTTACCCAGGAGTTGAAGGTGGTTTTGGTTGTCATAATGGGGTTTAGGTGTGGATAATAAGATTTAACTGGATTTTTTAGATATATTCACTGATAATCCCATAAAATGACTAGAATATTGGCTAATACCAGTGTTTATCATTCAGGTTGGTGTGAGGAGTATTTAATGGGTGTTTACATTATTCGTCCTAAGACAACATCGGTAGCGCATTCTCTTAAATTAGCATCGAGAAAATTTACCCGTGAAAGTCGTCCTTCACAAGTTGCAGAAGTGGTGAATTTTTGGCAACAAGACCCTGTATATCAAGAAATTAGCAGTTATTTAGAAGATACGGATAAAATTACCCAATATCCAACCTACTCAAATATTACGGGTTCAAAAGTTGTAGATATACCCGATGAAGAATTTGAGCAAATACGTCAAGATTTACCTAATGCTTTAATTTTACGTGACCAACCAATACAATTAATTCAACCAGAACGCAATAATGCCGCTTCTAAAGATACTCTCAGTACAGATGACCTTTGGCATTTAGAAGCCATATCCCTGAATTTAGCACGTCAGCAAGGATTTTCTGGTACAGGTAAAGATATAACTGTTGCTGTTTTGGACACAGGTATTGATGAAACCCACACAGCATTAAAAGGTAAAGTAGCTGCATCTTACAGTTTGAATAATAGAACACAGCAAATTCAACCTATATCTGCTCAAGATACAGAAGGTCATGGTACTCATGTTGCTGGGTTAATTTGTAGTCAAGAAGTTGGAGTAGCACCCGAAACCAAACTCATTAGCGGCATATTAATACCAGGAGGTTCAGGTAACTTATCAGATTTATTTTTGTGGTTGGACTGGTTAGCTATGCAGCCAGAAGTAAATATAGTCAACATTTCCGCAGGTATTCCCATATTTATTGATGGAATTAGTGATTTAATTGACTCTTTACTAGCTGTAGGAATTCTGCCTGTTTGTGCTGTTGGTAATGATGGTATAAACAGAACTGATACACCTGCTAATTGTCGAGGTTCGCTTTCTGTAGGTGCTATAAACTCAAATTATCAAGTTGCTGCCTTTAGTGGTAGTGGCACAATAGCAATTAATAACCATCAGTATCAAGTTCCTTATTTAGTTGCACCAGGGAAAGTCGTTTATTCTAGTGTCATGGGTGGAGGATATGAAGCTTGGGACGGCACATCAATGGCAACTCCCATTGTTTCTGGTGTAGCTGCGTTAATATTAGAGAAGTATCAAAAAATTACATACCTTGATTTAGTTAATGAACTACTTTCTACTTGTAAAGATTTAGGACTGGATAAAGAACGCCAAGGTAAAGGTTTAGTTCAAGTACCAAAGGCATTATATGAACCTTAAAGAACACCACATTGATAAAATTGACCCTTTGCTAGAAGAAGCATTAATGAATGCCAGGGGTGATGAAAAAATGCGGGTAATTATGACCTTGGGTGATGACAATCAACTCAGGAATAATCAAAATGTTTTAAATTTGCAACCTGCTGATTTTCCATCACCTACAGTCTACAGACAAGCGTTAATTGAACAGCGTAAAATTCAACTTTCTGAACTTATAGGTGACACAGTTCAAGAATTACAAAAACTGTCTTTAAAAACACAGGGCGGCACAATGAGCCGTGTTTTAGTTGTTGAAGGTTCAGCAACGGATATATTACGCTCATTAGAATTATCTGGTGTTAATCATGTGAGTTTAGATCAATTAATAGGATTGCCAGAAATTGCACCTGATGAAGCAGTTAATTATTTTGCGGAATTGTATATTAAAATATTAGAAATTGAGTTAGACCAGAAAACAAAAAAATTAATTTATCAGGGTTCTAAACAATATATTCTAAATTATCAAAAGCGATATAATCGTTTGCGAGTTTTGGGAATGCCGCAACCTGTCAATTTAGATGATATTTATACAGAAGTTCAATGTTTACAACCTGATGAAATTGGAAAATTTGAATCAATAACTGCTTTAGAAAAAAATTATCGTAAAAATGGTAGTCGCCGATTGACTAATGAAAAATCTGCAAGACAAGATGGAATAAAAATTGCTAACCAATATGCACATTTAATGATCTTGGGACAACCGGGTGCAGGTAAATCAACTTTTTTAAGGAAAATAGGACTAGAAGCACTTAAAGGTAAATCTGGTCAAATTCAGCGTGAATGTATTCCTATTTTAATAGAACTAAAACAATTAACGGATATAAATATTAATGTATATGAATTTATTCAAAAAGAATTCGCGTATATTTATTTACCATTCAGCGAAGATTTTATGAATAAAGCATTAGAAAACGGTAAATTATTAATTTTGCTCGATGGATTAGACGAAGTACCAAATAAAAATTTGGATTTAGCGATTCAGAAAATAAAAAAATTTGTAAATAGATATAATCACAACTATTTTATAATTTCTTGTCGAACTGCTGCCTATAAAAATAAATTTAAGGATTTTAAAGAATTTGCGATAGCCGATTTTGATGATAAACAAATTCAGCAGTTTATTAATAACTGGTTTTATTCAGAAGTAGATAAAAAATTGGGTACTGCGGAAAAGTGCTGGAATAAAATCAAGAGTGAAGAAGCTACTAAGGAATTAGGTAGAACCCCATTACTATTAACTTTTCTATGTTTAGAGTATGATGAATCTCAAGATTTACCAGAGAAAAGAGCTACATTATATGCTAATGCTTTAGATATTTTGTTGAGAAGATGGGCAGCAGAAAAGAGATTACCAAATGAGCCAGTTTATCGTCAACTGGGTATTGATTTAGAAAAAATAATGTTAGCGGAAATTGCTTATCATTATTTTGCAGCAGATAAACTTTTCTTTTCTCAGCAAGAAGTTTCAAATAAAATTAAAAGATTTTTATCTAGCAATGATAATGCACCAAAAAATTTAGATTCTGGTAAAGTATTGGATGCTATTACTATTGAACAGGGAATTTTAGTAGAACGTGCTAGAGATGTTTATTCTTTTTCTCATCTGACTTTACAGGAATATTTAACAGCACAGTATATTTATGATCACGGGTTAGTTGAAAAATTAGTTACTGAACACCTGACAGATAACAGGTGGAAAGAGGTATTTCTATTAGTTGCTGGAGTAATGCGGGGTGGTGCTGATCATTTATTCTTATTGATGGAAAAGGCAGCACAAAAATATATTAATACTCCTAAGTTACAGGCTTTATTGAACTGGGCAGAAAATGTCACATTAGGCTCTGAGGGTAATTATAAACCAGTGGGTAAACGTGCAGTTGCGCTCGTTAATGCCAATGTCATCGCTTATGCTAATTCTTTTGCTTATGCTGAGTCTATCAACTACATCGAGGGTAATATCATAGTTTACGCCGAAGCGATTGCTATTGCCACTGCTAAAGCTATTGATAACATTTACGCTTACGCTATTGCTGTTGCTGAAGCTATTAATAACTCTGCTATTAACGATGCTATTGAGTATACTAATAGACTTGAAGAATTAAAAATATTCAATAAAGTCAACTTTACTTTTTTGATTACTCAATTAGAAGCAGTAAAAGCTCAAATTCATCCGAATCAAACACATAGCCAAGAGTATAATGTATTTGTTAATCGCCTCCGCAAAATCTTATTAAAGACTTTTCATCTTACTCCAGAAATGATTAATTTATCCCAGGATGAAGCCCAAGCACTAGAATATTATCTGTATGCTAATTACCTGATTATCCAATGTAAATATGCTGCGTTGTTCGTGTCTCGTGAAACCAGGGAAGCAATAGAGGGGAGGATGTTGTTACCTCCTGTTAATTGAGTCATAATCAAAAATGAGAATATCAGCCAAATACCTATTTTCCCTCTCCTAAGAGGAGAGGGTTAGGGAGAGGTTAGAGAAATGTCTTAATTTTTCCTTAATTCCTTCCCAAACAAAGTCCGATACATCAACCGATAAATATCTGTATTATCCACCGTTCCATGTAACAACCCAGCATTAAAACCATGCGCTTTTGCTATTATCCCCCCAGCATTATCACCAAAACCAGACCAAGATATAGCAAAGGGAAAACGCCTACCATGTTTATCAGGTGCAGAAATAAAAGGTAAACTTCCTGTTCCCTCTCTTCCATCCCAAGGTGCGCCATTTTTACCTTTTTCTGGTAACGGTTTATCAAAGGGAAAATCCTTCTCTGTCGCTCCTACCAATTCTAAACCACCAGCGTCACTATCAGCCGCAGTTACTAATAAAGTATTCGGGTTTTTCTCAATAAATTTCATTGCTACCCCAACGGCATCATCAGCACGTTTTAAGGCTGTGAGACAACCAATGGCATTATTATAATTCCCGAAATTATCTGTTCCTTCTTCTTCCAAAACAATCAAGAAATTTTTACCTGTTTGTGATAAAATCTTTAACGTTACATCCAACTGTTCCGCTACCGTCGGTGCAGTAGAAACATATAACGGTAAATTCCGTTTTTTCAAGTTTTCTTCTGTTTCATCATTGTAGGTATCATCAGCTGCAAAAATTCCTAACACCTTTTTAGTATTTGTTGGTAACTTCAATAATTCATCACGGTTGTAAACAACAGTGTAACCTTTCTTTCTCGCAATTTCTACTAAATTTAACCCATCAGTTCTTTGACTTTGGGTTGTGGTGGAATGTCTTCCCGCTTTTCCTTTAGGAAGATACCACATTTCCCCACCACCTAAAATCACATCTGCACCAGATTCTACTATTTGTTTGGTGATGTCTGCAAAATTGCGACGACTGGGAGATTTCGCTAAAAATGCACCTGTTCCCGGTTCATGAATCATGCCAGAATTAATAATAGCGGTGGCTTTACCCGCACTCATGGCCTCTTCCATAATTGTCTGCGGTTTCCCAGACAGTGCCACCACAGGTTTACCATTTGCATCCAACCCGAAAGAGTCAGCATTTACCTTTACTCCGGTAGCATGAGTTACTGCACCACCATTGGAACTGGCAGAGAGTTGGTTTTTCATATGTCCCAGGTAAACAGCCAAATTTGACATTTTATCCCAGTTTAATCTGCCATCTGCACCTTGAAAAAGTATTCTGGTAGCGCCCCAGTGAGCCGCACTTGTACCATCTGGATGTATAAATATCACGTTACCGGAACTAGAAGCATTACTGGCTAAGATATGTGGTGTATAACTCAGGACAGATAGCAAAGCCAAAAGTAAGAAACCGATAACTTTTTTATTCAATCGTTGTAACATTGCTTTACATTTAAAGTATTAGTACAATCAAAAAGCTCGTTCCACAATTCATACTCTAATGGGTGATGATTAAGAAATCGTCATCACAAGCAAAATTCTATAGCAGCAAAATTACTATGCAGACAATTGATAAAAAGTCAACTAAAAAAACTTGGGCAAAAGCCATATCCCAACCAGCAACAGAATTTCCTCCCACTCAATTACCAATTATTGCGGGTAAAATCCCCGATGGGTTACGAGGTACACTTTACCGCAATGGTGCAGCCAGATTAGAACGGGGTGGTGTGTCAGTAGGACATTGGTTTGATGGAGATGGGGCTATTTTAGCTGTCCATTTTAGCGATGCAGGTGCTACTGGGGTTTATCGCTATGTGCAGACTGCTGGTTATCAAGAAGAAACTGCGGCGGGTAAATTACTGTATGGTAATTATGGCATGACTGCACCGGGTCCAATTTGGAATCAATGGCGAAAACCAGTTAAACACGCTGCAAATACTTCAGTTTTGGCATTACCTGATCAACTTTTAGCGCTATGGGAAGGTGATCATCCCTACGCACTAAATTTAGAAACTTTGGAAACGAAAGGTTTAAATAATTTAGGTGGTTTGGCTAAAGGACAACCCTATTCTGCACATCCTAAAATTGACTATAAAACCGGAGAAATATTTAATTTTGGCATGACTCCTGGACCTAATGCCATACTGCTTATGTACAAAAGTGACTTTACTGGAAAAATTCTCAAACAGGCAAAGTTTACCTTAGAAGGTTTTCCGATTATACATGATTTTGTGTTAGCAGGACAATATTTAGTATTTTTGGCTCCGGCGGTACGGTTAAATATTTGGCCTGTTTTATTGGGAATGAGTACCTATAGTGATTCTTTAACTTGGCAACCAGAAAAGGGAACTCAGATTATAGTTATTGATAGAGAAACTTTGTCTGTGGTGAGTCGAGGAGAAACAGAACCTTGGTTTCAGTGGCATTTTGGAAATGGTTATGTTGATGATAGCGGGACGGTAATTATTGATTTTGCTAAATATGCAGATTTTCAAACTAATGAATATTTGCGGGAAGTAGCAACTGGAGAAACTCAAACAGTTGCTAAAACCACCTTGACGCGAGTACAAATTAATCCGCAAACTGGCAAAGTAAGTGGAATTGAAACTTTGTTAAATAGAACTTGTGAATTTCCATCTGTTCCTGCAAAAAATGTGGGTAAGTTTTCTCGTTATAGCTATATGTCTATTTTTCGAGAAGGACTGGATCTTAAAGGAGAGATATTAAATAGTATTACTGGTTTTGATCATCAAACTGGAACTCTGACAGAAGCAAACTTAGAAGAAAATTGTTATCCTTGTGAACCTATTCACGCTCAAGATATCCAAAGCTCTGACCAAGGTTGGGTGTTAACAGTGGTTTATGATGGTAATACGGATAGTAGCGAAGTTTGGATATTTGATAGCCAACACTTGAATGAAGAACCAGTTTGTAAACTCGGACTACCCAATGTTATCCCCCACAGCTTCCACGGGACTTGGAAAACTGGGGAATAGGGAATATTTTTCTTTCTCCTGACTCCTGACTCCTGACTCCTTGAACTCCTAAAATGATTTAGGATTCTTCATATATCTTTATACAATGCTTCGATGTTAACACTACAACATCCCCAGAAAACAAAACCAGGGTGGTCTTTGGACGAGCGAGATCCAAAGTTCATGGAAAGTCTCATGCCTGTATTGGGTATTTTATACGATTACTATTTTCGAGTCCAAACCAGTGGCTGGGAAAATATCCCAGAGGGAAAAGTCCTTTTTGTTGCTTCCCACAATGGCGGTTTGGCATCCCCGGATACATCTATGATGATGTACGACTGGTTACGTCGGTTTGGTACGCAAAGACCAATTTACGGTTTGATGCACCCGAAAGTTTGGGAAGTTTTTCCTCCAGCAGCAGAAATGGCCATGAAAGGTGGCGCTGTTATGGCTCATCCCAAAATGGCTTATACGGCTTTCCGTGCTGGCGCTAGTGTGTTGGTTTATCCTGGAGGTGCTGAGGATGTGTTTAGACCTCATCAAATGCGAGATCAGATTTATTTTGCTGAACGTCGGGGTTTTATTAAGTTAGCACTGCGGGAAAATGTCCCCATTGTTCCCGCTATTTCCTGGGGGGCGCATGATACCCTGATTGTATTGGCTGATTTATATAAAATTATGCAGCAATTGCATCAGTGGGGGATGCCTTGGCTGTTTGATGTTGATCCTTTGGTGTTTCCTGTTTATTTGGGTTTACCTTGGGGTTTAGCGGTTGGACCATTGCCGAATATTCCTTTGCCAGCGCGTATTTATACCAGGGTTTGTCCACCTATTGTTTTTGAACGCTATGGAAGAGAAGCAGCGAGCGATCGCAATTATGTTAATGAATGTTATGAATTAGTAAGAAGTCAGATGCAGCAAGAATTAGATAACTTGATCAAAATAGCTAATAAATAAGGAGTCAGGAGTCAGAAGGTAAATATTTCTCCCCAGTCCCCAGTCCCCAGTCCCCAGTCCCCAGTCCCCAGTCCCCAGTCCCCAGTCCCCAGTCCCCAATCCCCAATCCCCAATCCCCAATTACCCAATAGGATAATTACCAGGGTTGACTGCATGAATAAACTCACTACCTGAATGTGGTCTTCCTCGTTTATAAGCAGCTTCTTCTGGTTTTCCCCAACCCATTTGCAAAATTAATTCTAAAAAGTTCGAGTTTTCCCACTTTAAAAAACTTGCCCATTCTGTCCTTTGGGCAATTCTTTCTATATCTAAAGTATTTATTTTTTCGTGGAGTTTACCATTACTAACACTCAAATAAAATTCCATTTCTGCTGTAATTTGATCCCAAAATTCCAGCATGGATTTTTTTGCTGCTTTTAATATTTCCAAATCACCACTTAAAGCAATTAACTGTGTGTCAACTTCTGGATAATGCAAGGTTTTGCCTTTAACTGTCAAATCTTTCCAAACAATTCCAGAAACTTGATTTTCCCGTTGATATTCATGAATAGAAGCTTTAAAATCTTGATAAGCCGTAAATTTTTGTAGCCCTTCCGTTCTGATAAACTGGTCTATAAAAGGATTGCCTGAAACTGTCACCTCTAACTTTAAGCGTTCTCCTTTCAAGCAAGCTCGCCTTTCTGCTGCTAAAATTTCGATGAGTTCCAGGGTATTATAAACTTTAGACATCGGAACAAACCTAATTAGTTAGTGGTTATTAGTCATTAGTCATTAGTCATCTGTAATTTAAATATTATCTCTTGACAACAATGTAAATGCAGTATCAGAACAAACTAAAAATATTAACCTGGATATGAGAAATGATGAAATAGAAAATAAGTCCGCCGGTGCGGACTTCCAGACAATTTAAGTCTTGTGTGTAAAGATGTTTACTGACTCAATTCACTACTATATTCATTAAATGAACGTTGCTTAAACTCAATTGACTGGTCACGAGGTAACAAATTAAACACTTCTCTAAATTTGTCGTCTATCTCTTCAAAAGGTACTTGACCTTTTTTATTCAAGATAACTTTACCTGACTGGTCAAAAAGAACAACTTGAGGGACAACTCCTGAATAGTAGTATCCTGGTTCTGTGGGTTCGTAGCTTTCCTTCACGGGAATAGTATCAACACCGATAGGGATAATTTCCGCAGCCCGTCCATAGAATGCTTGAGTTTGGGAAATAAAGACCGCATACTGTTTACAATCGCTGCTATCATCTACATAAAATGCCAGCATTGCGGGTTTATGTTCTGCTAAAGTTTTAGCTAGAGTTAGTTTGGAAGGAACTAAAGACCCATTACCAGCAAAAACTACGAAAATATTACCTTCGTATCTATCATCTTTCATACCTGCAAAAGCTGGCTGTATACCTATGAAAAACAGGCAAAGCAGCAATAATAGGCATTTTGACACCAACTGTCGCCAGTTAGCAATTATTTTAGTTTGTAAAAAAAGCCACTTTATGCTATTCATCAACAGAAACCTTATTCAACACTTTGCCTAGATATATAATTACATCTGAGTGCTATTTTTTGACGATAACTTGTAGTGGTCTTCTCTCTCGTACCAATTTGGGATTTTAATTTTAAATTGCTGGTATTTTTTGCCAGGATTCGCTACACTGGCAAGATTAATTTTGTAATTAAAGACTATTACTTAACAACTGCTGTGGGAAAAAAAATACAACTTATAGATAGAGTCCGACTGGGTTTAGCGGTATCCATTGCTAAAAGTGTCACATTTTTGGTACGTTCTTTCCGTCTTGGTGCTGCTAGTGTGTTACCAGGTTCTCTTGCGCGACGCATTGAACCGCGACTTTTACAATTATTGAGTCAGCAGGTAAAAAACGGGGTAATTTTGATTGCGGGTACGAATGGAAAAACTACAACTGCCCTATTATTATGCACTATTTTAGAAAACAAAGGTTACAAAATTGCTCATAATTCTACTGGTGCAAATCTAGAAAATGGTTTAGCGACGGCTTTAATTGATAATACCAGTTTATTAGGTTCTTTAGATGTTGACTATGCGATTTTAGAAGTTGATGAAAATATAGTTCCCAAGATTTTAAAACCGCTGCAACCTAGAATTATTCTCTGTTTAAATTTGTTCCGGGATCAACTTGATAGATACGGTGAAGTTGACACCATTAGCAAACGTTGGACAAAGGTTATTTCCACTTTACCAGAAGCAACGGTAGTTATTCCCAATGCTGATGATCCAACTTTATCATATTTAGGTCAGCAGTTAAATCAAAAGGTGTTATTTTTTGGTTTAAATGAACCAGAAAATTATTTAGAAGCTATTCCTCATGCGGTAGATTCTATTTATTGTCCCAGATGTGGACATTCTTTAGATTACGAAGGTGTTTATTTATCTCATTTAGGAGATTTTACTTGTCCTAGTTGCGGTTTTAGTAAGAGTCAACCAAGTTTAGAAAGTAGTGAATGGTCACAAATTCTCGTGGGTTTGTACAATAAATATAATACTTTAGCCGCTGCTACTGCTGCGAAGGAATTGGGAATTGATGAAACCACAATTAGAGAAAGTATTAACAATTTTCAAGCTGCTTTTGGACGTGCGGAAGATTTGGTAATTGATGGTAAAAAGGTGAGGATTTTATTATCTAAAAATCCGGTGGGAACTAATGAAACTATTCGGGTAGTTACGCAAAGTCAGGATAAAACTACTTTGTTGGTTTTAAATGACCGCACTCCTGACGGAACTGATGTATCTTGGATTTGGGATGTAGATACTGAGAAATTAGTAGAACGCGGTGGAACGTTGATTGTCAGTGGCGATCGCGTGTATGATATGGCGTTAAGATTGCGTTATAGCGAAAAGTCTGTGGAAAGCAAGATTAACTTAATTGTGGAGTCAGATTTAAGGAAAGCTATTACTACAGCTTTGGAACATACACCAGCAAATGAGACTTTACATATTCTTCCTACTTATTCAGCAATGTTAGAAGTTAGGGAAGTTTTAACAGGGAGGAAAATTCTTTAAAACCGATTGAGATCCCCGACTTCTTTAAGAAGTCGGGGATCTAAAGAAAATCAGGGAATCTCAAAAAATTCAAACTAAATAACTGGTATTAGGAACAATCTGAAAAAACGCATATTCATACCAAGCAGTCCAAATAAAACTTCTCAGCCAACGTTGATATTTTTCAGGATTTATTTCATAATTAAATTCTCCCTCAGCAGCATCTATAGAAGAAAGATGAGAATTACAACCGCAACCATGATGATAGGTAAAACCGTATTTAGAAGCAATACTTTGTACCTTCATTTGCATGGCAAAAACCTTACCGGCGTGTAAAATTGCATCCCAAGAACGTTTATGTTCAATATCTCTTTTATCAAATCTTAAAGCACGTTCTTCAAATACATGATCTCGGTAAATTGGAGCTAAATGTACATGATAGAAACTAGCAGGTAGTTCATATCCAAACTCATTAAAAAGTTCCATCCCTATCAGAGCGACTTTTACCTCATTTGCATACTCTGATCCCTTTGATTCCACATCTCTAATCAGTTGTTCAAAATTGGGATATTGATCAATTAAAAAATCATTTCCATAAAATTCTAAAGTTTCATCAGCTAATTTTCCAAATAGCTGAGAAAATGCCGATTTGAGATGAATTAATTCTGGACGTTCATTAAATAAATCTACATCACCTTGCGCTAGTTTATATTGAAATAACTGCGCCATTTCTAGATAAATCTGTGGGTTCTTAAATCCTACATTTGCTTTTCCCGCAGCGATATTTTGCCAAATAGGAGGTAACTGAGAAATAGGAACTGCATTTTCACCGGCAATTACCTGAAAATTTGGAGCTTCAATTAGTTGCATAGATAATTTCCTTTGATGATTGAAATCAGTATTTGACAGTGGATTCAATTATTTTATCTTGAAGTCAATTTGATGATATTTATACCATGAATACAAGCAGTAATACGATTGATGTCATCGCTTGTTTGTGATTATCTTAACAATAAGAGAAAAAAACTGTTACATAAACTACAAAACATAGCAATCCTCAATGAGTTATGAACAAGAAGATCCCCGATTTCATCAGATCAATTTATCATCTAT
>NZ_JAYGHA010000062.1:0-9750 GCF_034931405.1 Anabaena sp. UHCC 0451
CTCTCGGTACTTACCGCGTACATAGACATCTCTCAATACATCGTCGGCAATACCCCAAATAAAATTAACAATAGCGTTGTGTGTCGTGTAGTTCATATTGCCAGTACAGTAGGCGATCGCATCCTGATAGTTGTAACAGTTTAAAGTACAGTGTATCTGCTTTATATTAATAGTCTTAGTTTTTTCCTAGCTTCAGAGCTAAATTTTGATAAATAACATCTAACCACACCGGAATCACAGCCTTACCTTCATCCAGAGATGCGATCGCTCTTTTCCTGTCAAATTCTACCAAAGAAAGTGAATCATCCTGTGATAACAACAACATAAACCGCCTCCCCTGACCCGAAACAAACAACTCCGGTTCTTGTTCCTTCAGTTGTTTCAGAGTTTCACAGGCAATATCAAAACTTATCCCCGTAGACAGCCAATATACCAAAGCAGCCAGTTCCACCAGATTAGACCTGGAGTAATAAATACTGCGTCCCGTTCCCGTATCACCAATCACAGGCACAACAATTCCCTTCTCTCGCCAATACTGGATCTGGCGGAGAGTACAACCTGTAATTTGAGCCGCTTCCTTACTTGTGAAAAATTTTTCTTGCATAAAAAACATTTTACAGAAAGCTGCTACAATACAAATATGTTAGTATCAGACAAATATGTTTATTAAGTATGAGCCAAATCACTATTCAGTGTCGTTTAGTAGCCAGTGAAACTACCCGTCAACAGCTATGGCAATTGATGGCAGAGAAAAACACGCCACTGATTAACGAACTACTGAGTCAAATTGGTAAACACCCAGAATTTGAAACATGGCGACAAAAAGGTAAACACCCCACAGGTATAGTCAAAGAACTGTGTGAACCCTTGAAAACTGATCCGCGCTTTATGGGGCAACCTGCAAGGTTTTACACCAGTGCCACAGCATCAGTGAACTATATTTATAAATCCTGGTTTGCCCTAATGAAGCGGTTTCAGTCCCAACTAGACGGCAAACTGCGCTGGTTAGAAATGCTCAATAGTGATGCTGAATTAGTAGAAGCCAGTGGAGTCTCCTTGGATATACTTCAGACTAAATCTGCCGCAATCTTGGCTCAATTTGCTCCCCAAAATCCTGCTGAAACTCAACCAGCAAAAGGTAAAAAGACTAAAAAAGGGAAAAAATCTCCAAGTTCAGATAGCGAACGAAATTTATCAAAAAACCTATTCGACACTTACAGTAATACAGAAGATAATTTAACTTGTTGTGCCATTAGTTATTTACTCAAAAATGGCTGTAAAATTAGCAATAAAGCAGAAAATCCCGATAAATTCGCTCAACGTCGCCGCAAAGTAGAAATCCAAATTCAACGTCTCACAGAAAAATTAGCCGCTCGAATTCCCAAAGGACGAGATTTAACCGATACCATAAGATTAGAAACTCTTTTTAATGCCACTCAGACCGTTCCTGAAAATGAAACACAGGCAAAATTCTGGCAAAATATTCTATTAAGAAAATCCAGTCAAGTGCCGTTTCCAGTCGCTTATGAAACCAACGAAGATATGACTTGGTTGAAAAATCAGTTTGGACGTATCTGTGTAAAATTTAATGGTTTAAGTGAGCATACATTTCAAATTTATTGTGATTCTCGCCAACTTCACTGGTTTCAACGTTTCCTAGAAGATCAACAAATTAAGAAAAATAGTAAAAATCAACATTCTAGTGCCTTATTTACCCTGCGGAGTGGTCGTATCTCTTGGCAAGAAGAACAAGGTAAAGGAGAACCCTGGAATATTCACCATTTAACCCTTTATTGTTCTGTAGATACTCGTCTGTGGACAGAAGAAGGAACAAATTTAGTCAAAGAAGAAAAAGCCGAAGAAATTGCCAAAACCATTACCCAGACCAAAGCTAAAGGTGATCTAAATGATAAACAACAGGCACATCTCAAACGCAAAAATTCCTCTCTAGCCAGAATTAATAACCCCTTTCCTCGTCCAAGTCAACCTTTATATAAAGGACAATCTCATATTCTAGTTGGTGTGAGTTTGGGTTTAGAAGACCCTGCCACAATTGCAGTTGTAGATGGTACAACTGGAAAAGTTTTGACATATCGCAACATTAAACAACTACTTGGTAAAAATTATAAATTACTCAATAGACAACGACAAAAAAAACACCTATTATCCCACGAACGCCATATCGCTCAAAGGATGTCAGCACCAAATCAATTTGGCGATTCAGAGTTAGGAGAGTATATAGATAAATTACTAGCAAAGGAAATTATTGCAGTTGCCCAAACATATAAAGCTGGCAGTATTGTTATCCCAAAATTGGGAGATATGCGAGAGCAAATTCAGAGTGAAATTCAATCTAAAGCAGAACAAAAATCAGATATAATAGAAGTTCAACAAAAGTATGCCAAACAATATCGAACCACTGTTCATCAATGGAGCTACGGTAGATTAATTGCTAATATTCAAAGTCAGGCAAATAAAGCAGGAATCGCTATAGAGGAGGGAAAACAACCAATTCGAGCGAGTCCACAGGAGAAAGCCAAAGAATTAGCGATAAACGCCTATCAATCCCGAAAAGCCTGATTGACAAAATACCGAACCTTGATAATAGAATAGGAAATAACAATAGCGCCGCAGTTCATGTTTTTAATAAACCTCTGTCCTGTGATAAATGCGGGTTAGGTTGACTGTTGTGAGACAGTCGTGCTTTCTGACCCTGGTAGCTGCCCACCTTGATGCTGCTGTTCCCAGTGAACAGGAATAAGGTGCGCCCCCAGTAATAGAGGTGCGGGTTTACCGCAGTGGTGGCTACCGAATCACCTCCGAGCAAGGAGGAATCCACCTTAATTATTTATTTTTGGCGAACCAAAGCGAGGTCAATTTCCCTGGGGTTCTGCCAAAAGTCCAGATACCTTGTCTAGTCTGTATTCGAGATGTTGAGATGCTTTGATAATCCTCCTTTGAGATGGAAATTAAGAGCAAATTTAGGACATCTGCCAAAATTGCTTTTGGAAGTGTCTTCAGATAAGGGTTTGGTCGGGCGGAGTTTCAACACCCCTCCCGGAGTGGGGCGGGTTGAAAGTCATATCCATTAACTAATCTGGCTCTGACTCGATGGTTTCAACACCCCTCCCGGAGTGGGGCTGTACATTAACACCTGTTAAAATTACTTAAAGCCGATGATGAGATTTGAACTCACGACCTACTGATTACGAATCAGTTGCTCTACCACTGAGCCACATCGGCATACTACGATATAAAAGTATAGCATATATTTACAAAAATGGTAGACCCAAATCTCAAAAATCGCTTAAAAGCAGAAATAGCCGCACCCTATCGGGGTTTAAGGCAATTTATTTATCTTGGCGTAGGTGCTTCTGGTTTTATTGGTGCATTTGTATTTTTCTTTCAACTACTTGCTGGGAGGAACATTGACAGCACCTTACCTAATTTTGCACTGCAAGTAGGAATAGTTGCCCTCATGGTATTTCTGTACAGATGGGAACAACAACGCTCAAAATAGATCCCCGACTTCTTCAAAAAATCGGGGATGTGGGTATGAATTTTTTGGAAGTTACTGCGCTGTCACCAAATAAGCAGAAGGAATAGGTTGCGCCCTACCAATAGCTACAAGTGCCTGATACACAAAAGCGGCAATTTCTGCTCTAGTAGCCTGACGATTAGGATCAAGTTGTTGCACCATTGGATAATTAACCACTAATTGTCTCACAGTGGCGGCAGCAACCGGTCCAAGGGCATAATTAGGGATTTGAGCAGCATCAGTGTAAATGCTGACAATGTTGTTATTATTAGCAGTGAACTTTAAACCATTGGCTAAAGCAACTAAAGCCTGAACTCTAGGAATTTCCTGCTGTGGTTTAAAAGTCCCATCAGGATACCCAGCTACAAATTCACTTTGGTAAGCTGATTGAATAGCTCCATAAGCCCAAAAATTGGTTTGTACATCCTTAAACTGAATGGCTGTACGTTTAGCTGGGGGTGTTAATGCTTTGTTGATAATAGTTGCAAATTGGGCGCGAGTTACAGGCTCATTCGGTCTGAAAGTCCCATCAGGAAAACCTGCAATAATATTTTGGGCAGATAAGGCTTCAATGTAGGCTTTTGCCCAATAACCTGTGGATACATCTTGAAATGCACCTACACCACCACCAGCGGGAGGGTTAACAGTTGCGGCTACAAAATCGACAGCACCTAAAATCCGCTTTTGATCAATATCATTACCAACAGCAACAATGCGGTTAGTTCTCGTGGAATTATTCAAGTCGTAACGAGTATTATTGCGAATGAGATTACCACCAGGATTCTCATTAGTACCCAAGTTAGGGAGAGCGTTGATAGTGGCGACAATGCCATCTCGCTTATTATTCTGAATGATATTCTGACGCAGAATAGGTTGGGCTGATTCCGAAATAAACAGACCATCTTGGTTTTGGGTAATTTGGTTTCCTTGTACTAAGGGTGTGGAGGTACCACCAATAGCCAAACCAAAACCAGTATCTTCAAAGGAATTATTTCTAATTTCCCCTTGAGCAGATTTAGTTATTGAAACCCCATTGCCTTTATTTTGGAAGAAGATGTTACTTTCGATTTTGGGATTTCCTGTACCTGTAACAAAAACCCCTTCTCTCACACTGTTGGTAAAAGTATTGTTTTTGATAGTGGGATTTGTTGACTCTACCCACACAGCAGTACCGCGTTGATTGGGATTAGTAACACTTACACCTGCAATAGTGGAGTTGTTTTCTGCTAAAATTGTTACATCCTGTCTAGCAAAAGTACGACTGGTGTAAAAACCACCACCTATAATTACTGTTCCTTGACCTTTGAGAGATTCATTACCCAGAAGTATTACTCCTGGTTTAAGCATTAAAGGAAAGGTTTCACCAGTATCCTTAGTATAGCTCCCAGGAGCAAGTCTAATAACTGTATTTGATTGCGATCGCGAAAGAGCAAAAGTAATGGTTTTGTAGGGAGTTTCTGCGGTCATACCAGCACCACTACGATCTTGACCAGTTACAGGATTAACATAAATCACTGTGGCACTGGCAGGAATTTGGGCAATTAAGGTAGGTGTAGAACCGGCATTAACCTGATTGGTTAGCAGCATGGAACTACTAGCAACAACTAACAAAGCTGTCAGACTGCTGCTTAAAGATAAAAGAGAGATGTTAAAACCCCTAGATTTCATGTTTATGATGTTCTTGATGACGTTCAACACAGTCTAAGTTAACAGTGTCTAACTGTAAAACCCAGTAAAATTACAATTAGTAAATTACAAGTTATCTGACTGCTGACCGCTGACTTAGTAATTATCTTTTTTTGGGATTAGATGAATGACGCTGTTTTGGGATATCGCCTCGCAGTTGTAGGCGGCCATTAGTAATAATTCGCAACATTTCCTGAAGATCCTGCTCGATATTTTCCAAAACATTATCAGCATATTGATCAGCACCATCTTCAATTTCTTGAGCTTGGGCGATCGCAGTTTGGCGCATTTCCTCCAATTCTTGCATACAAGCACGTCGTTTGCGCTCAATTTCCGTCATAGTATCTTGCATCATCGCGTCACATTCTTGCTGCACTTGGCGACGCAGTTGTTCAGCTTCCCGTTCTGCCTGTCTGATAATATCGCTATCAGCCAAGATTTGCGCTCTTTTAGCTTGTGCTGATTCTACAACCTGTTGCCCATATTCCTCAGCCTCCAGCATGATTTCCTCCTTTTGTTGGAGAAGTTCCGCTGCTGACTGAAACACTGATGGTAAAGAAACACGAACAAAATCAAGCTGGTCTAGTAGCTTGTCTTCATCTATCAGCGTGCGTCCCGTCCACGGAATATTGAGACCAGCACAAACTATATCCTCCAGACGGTTGAGTTCTTGCAGAATATCTACACCTCCTTGTCCGTTTGGATTTTCTTGAGGTGGGACATTTTTTCCGTTGTGATTGGGTTCAGGACTAGAGAGTTTTGGTTGTAGCATTGGTATATATCCAGGGCAATGTGTGGGGGAACAAGATGATCGACAGAGCCACCAAACTTTGCAATCTCTTTTACCACACTACTACTTAAAAAACTATACTCGTTCGAGGTGGCCAGAAAAACTGTCTCGATCTGAGTAGAAAGTGTTTTATTAGTGTGAGCCATTTGTAGCTCGATTTCAAAGTCGGAAACTGCTCTTAAACCACGTAACAAAACTTGTGCTTGTCGCATTTGGGCATAGTTAACCGTTAGCCCATCAAAACTGTCTACTTCCACATTGGATAAATGTTTGGTCGTTAGACGAATTTGTTCTATCCGTTGTTGCACTGTAAAAAGTGGCATTTTGTTAGGATTTCGCAATACAGCCACTATTACCCCGTCAAACAGCCGACTACCGCGCTGAATGATATCAAGGTGTCCCAAGGTGATAGGGTCAAAGCTCCCCGGATAAATAGCAATCATTTATATATATCAAACGGCTTGAGGTAATTATAGCGACAGAAGTGGGATAGGTGACTGGGCATTGGGGATTGGGGATTGGTGACTGGGGATTGGTGACTGGGGATTGGTGATTGATTTCTATCCAGCTTATAGGAACAGCCGGTAAGCGTAAAACTCAGCGGCTTTAGCCCTGAGATATAAGCGGATCCTGTGACCTTAGTCACAGTCATCTTTCTTGATATTGCCATACATATTTCTACCCACTCTTTCAATTAACTCACTGACGCTGATCTCCAGTGAATTAGAAGCCTTGATTAAATTTTCCCAAGCAGTATTAGTCACCATTATATTTCGGCGCTTCTTCAGTTCTTCATAAAAGACTGGCTGATTTTTTGTTCTTTTAATTCCTTTACCTGTTGACTTCATTAGAATATACGTATATACTAAGTTAATTCTAGCAGAGCAAGGTGGTGATTGTAAATTGCTAACAAATTATGTATATAAAATCCGCCCCAATCTTAGCCAGTCCAATAAAATGGATAACTGGCTAGATATGCTCCGGTCTACTTACAATTGGAGTTTGGCTGACAGAATAGACCTTGGTTTGGCGAGATTGACTCTACTGTTCTCCAGCAAAACGTTAAACGTCTTGACATTGCTTACAAAAATTTTTTTGAAGGGAGAGGTTTTCCTAAGTTTAAAAACCGTAGCAATTTTACCTCTTTCACTTACCAAATGGGTATAAAAGTTCAAGGAAATAAAATCTATCTTCCTAAGTTGGGATGGATGCGTTTTTTCAATTCTCGGTCAATACCATTAGGATTTACTCTCAAAGCTGCCACATTAAGAAAACGTCAAGATGGTTGGTATGTGGCGATTAGGATCGAAGATAAAGCTATACCCGACTATGTTACCAAGCCACTAAACGAAGTTAATTCTATTCTTGGTTGTGACTTAGGAATAACTAAACTTGTCCATCTCTCCGACAGATATCAAATTGATAATCCTAAATTCTCAACTAATAAAAAAGTTAGCCGCACCTTGAAAATTAGGCCCAAAAGATGAGCCAGTGCGGTATTTGGGTCTCCCCAAGTAAAGCAACTGCCAGTATCAGCACGCACTTTTGTGCAAACGTGTTGAGTTTGGGAACCTGTGCAAACAGGATATTAGGATTGCAAAATCTTAAGAATCTCAGTGGCTTCAGCCCTGAGAGTGTCAAGATATTTAGGGTCGGGAAGGTAGCAGTAGTAAATCCAATCTGTTAGATAATTTTGTATGGGACTAGATTTTTCCGCTTTACCCTTGGGGTTTCAATTTACTTCTCCAGGTCCTATTTTACTAAAATTAGGCCCAATAGTTATTCGCTGGTATGGCTTGTTAATTGCTTCTGCCGTCTTGATTGGTGCAAGCCTTTCTCAACACCTGGCAAAGCGTCGTCACGTTAATCCTGAGTTAATCAGTGATTTATCAATTTGGCTGGTTATTGGGGCTATTCCCGCAGCGCGTGTATATTATGTTTTATTTCAATGGTCAGAATACTCCCAATATCCAGAGAGAATCATTGCTATTTGGCAAGGAGGTATTGCCATTCATGGAGCGATTATGGGCGGTGTAGCAGCGGCTTTAATCTTTGCCAAACTCAAAAAGATATCTTTTTGGCAATTAACAGATTTAGTAGCTCCTTCGCTGATTTTAGGGCAAGCAATCGGACGTTGGGGTAATTTCTTCAATTCTGAAGCTTTTGGTGGACCGACAAACTTACCCTGGAAGCTTTATATTCCCCCAGAGCGTCGTCCTCCCAGCTTGGTTAATTTTGAATATTTCCATCCCACTTTTCTTTATGAATCTCTGTGGGATTTAATGGTTTTTGCTCTGCTGTTAACTTTATTCTTTCGCGCTTTATCTGGCAAACCACGTCTGAAGGTGGGGACGTTATTTCTAGTTTACTGGGTGGCTTACAGCTTGGGACGATTTTGGATTGAAGGTTTACGCACAGATAGCCTGATGCTCGGTCCACTGAGGATTGCACAGATAGTTAGTTTAACAGGAATTACCTTGGGATTAGTCGGTTTAGCTTGGCTTTATTTACTCAAACGCCCTTTACCTGATGTCGTTTCCCCGTCTAAAGGTGATGGGAGCTAGGGATTGGGGACTGGGGATTGGGGATTGGGGATTGGGGATTGGGGATTGGGGATTGGGGATTGGGGATTGGGGACTGGGGACTGGGGACTGGGGATTGGGTAAAAAAGGTTTACCAATTACCAAAAATAAAAAATGCCCCAGAATATTATCTAGGGCTTAACCAGGGTGCATCTACCATTTCTCTCTACTAGGAGAAGGGAGTTAATCCGGAAAGGTAGTCCCGAAATGCCAAAAATTTTTTTCGGAATTGTTGTGTGAGTCTATATGCGTGATTATACTATGAATTTGGGTAATATAAGTTTGAGAGATACCTTAGAATCAGCTGTTTACATTGTGGGAGCAGGACCAGGAGATCCTGATTTATTAACGGTTAAAGCTCAAAAACTCCTGGCAAGTGCTGATGTGATTTTATTTGCTGATTCTTTAATTCCAGAACAGATTTTAGATATCTGTCGGCCAGATGCGGAGATAATTAAAACGGCAAATCAGACTTTAGAAGAGATTTTGCCAACTATGATTGAAAGGGTGCGATCGCAAAAATCTGTGGTGCGTCTTCATTCTGGTGATCCTAGCTTATATAGTGCTATCCATGAGCAAATGCAGCTTTTAGCTGAGGCTAACATTCCTTTTGAAGTTATACCCGGTATCAGCGCCTTTCAAGCTGCTGCCGCTAAACTCAAAGTAGAGTTAACTGTCCCTGGTTTAGTGCAAACTATCATCCTCACGCGCATCAGTGGACGGACAGATGTTCCAACTAGAGAAGAATTAACCACTTTAGCAGCACATCAGGCTAGTCTTTGTTTGTATTTAAGTGCGCGTCATGTTGATGATGCCCAATCTAAACTCTTAGAACATTACCCAGCACAAACCCAAGTAGCAATTTGCTTTCGCATCGGTTGGCCTGATGAAAAAATTCGGGTTGTTGCTCTTGAAGAAATGGCAAATTGTACACACCAAGAACAATTACTGCGAACTACACTTTATATAATTAGTCCGGCTCTATTACCAGTATCAGGCCGTTCTCGCTTATATCATCCTGAACATAATCATTTGTTTCGTTCATCTCATCACTAAAATTTGTAGAGATGTTCCATGGAACGTTTCTACATTCTTTTTCACTAGATGTCTATTAAATATCCAGTATCTTTTGATGTATATAGGGATAATATGGG
>NZ_JAYGHA010000063.1:0-8535 GCF_034931405.1 Anabaena sp. UHCC 0451
TAAATGTTGGGTTTCATTCTTCAACCCAACCTACATAATTTTATCTTTTTGAGGTTAACCGAAAAGTATTGCCTAATATAGCGTTTCCCAGTCTAATGAAGTACACACCAATTTATTCACTGTTAAGAGTTCCCTGCCTCCACGAAAAGACTTTTTCAGCAAACCCTAAGTAATGATCAGTCTAGCTACGGTAAATGCTATAGTTATCAATCCAGATAAAGTTGGTTGCTTTTCATCTTGTTTGTGAATTAGGGTGATGTTTAGTTAGTTATAGTGGACTACTCAATCCTTGCTTACCATTCCATAGATCCTGTAATCATAAATGCTGACCAATAATAAGGATGATTATAAGGCTGTTGTTGGGGTGATAAGTTCCTATTATTATCAATTTCCGTCGTTACATAATTTCTCAGTTTTAAGTCTTCTGGATGCAGACTAGTGAGTAAATCTTCATACCAAGTAATGAGTTCTGCAACGGTGATAGTTTTTAACCATGTTGTCCCTTCAGTTAAAGCCTTTGCTGGTGATTGAAGAACAATTAATCTGCGGTAAAACTCTATAATCACTAAAGCCGTCGCCGATGATTCAACAGTCCAAAGTGTACTCAATACATAAGGAAAACCGCCATGTAGTAAGCCAGTTGCTAAACTCACATATTCACCACTGATATTCTGATTGTTATTACTAACATTCTCAGAATTTGTGAGAGTAAACAGATTGTAATTGCTAAAAGTCTGTTCACTAATTTCTGCTAAAGTTATATTTTCTCCATCTGCTAAAACCAAAGCTGAGTTTTGAACTTCACTTAGCTTATTGATAGCGTAACCAGTAAAATGAAAGATGTTATAATCTGCGGATAAGGCATTTTTTAAGTTATCTTTTGTAGCTTGTGAACCCTGGATATGTTGGGCATGATCAAACATCTTTCTCACAATTGCTGCTGCGAAGTCAGCAAATTTTATTTCTTCATGATTTGTGTTTTCTAGATTTTCAACACTCAGAAATTTTTGCTGTTGCCAATTTAATACTCTATTAGTTTTTAATTCCAGTCCTATTTGGATGTTAGGCAGATAATTTATGGTGTAATTTAAGTCCTCATAATTCAGAGGAAAAAGTCCATGAATAGGTAATTTGTGTAAGTCACGATGGGGAACTAAAATCAGGTTGGCAATACCTTCAATTTCCTGAATAATTGTGGAAATATTGAGGATATTTTGCAGATTTAACAATCTCTGCTGCATATCCAAATACCAAGAATGCTGGGGGTTATTTCCTCTATTTTGATTTTGCCAATCTTCTAGCCAATTTTCAAATTCAACTAGACGTTGTACTGCTTCAGGTATGCCTTCTATATCTTGTATAGGTGTTAATAAAAGTATGGGCGATGGGGCTTCATGTTTAATAATAAAGGTGTGTAATGCTGCTGGACTTAGATGCCAGTAAATAATAGCTGTTGTCGGATTTAATAATTGTTGAATAGCCTCATAGTTGGGAGAATAAATTTCATCACTCCAACCAGAAAGCAATAATTTTAAACAGGTATTTTTGCCGTGTTCTGCAATTTCCCAAGCTTCTACTAAATCACCTGTAGCTACAGCTAAATCAACAGCTAATTGTTTCAATCCGGCAAATTTCAAAGCCAGTTGTTTTTTACTTTCTTCAGGGCGAGTTATTTGATTAAGTAACTGTTGTAATACATCTAACCCTTGTTGTTGTAATTCCTGTGCTGCTACGGTTTCTCCTAAACTCACTAGCACTTTAATCAAAGATTGCAACACATCCAGATACAATTCTGTAAAATCTTCAGAGGTGAGGGTTAATAATGCCTGTTGATATTCAGATACAGCTTTTTGCCAAAAGTAATGAGGTGAGGGTTGTTTTTTACCATGTTCATAGTGTGTATTCCCAAGTGCTAAATGCAATCTTCCCCAACCTTCTGGGTGAGTATCGGCGCGGAGATATTTCAACCCTTCTTCATAAGTAGCAACCTTACCCTCATAGCCACGCTGATTAAGGGCAGGATTAGATATAGATATGGTACTGGATATACTTAAAGATGGTTTGTTGTTAACTACATTCCCTACAGCCCAAGCGCGTCCAAGCCAAGCTTCCCAATAGTCAAGTTTGATTTCTAAGGCGCTATCATAACAAGAAATAGCTTCTGCAAGTCTATCTAAATAAAACAGAGCTACGGCTTGATTGTACCAAGCTAGGTGGAAATCAGGTTTAATATTGATAGCTTGTTGATAAGAACTAATAGATTCTTCGCGTCTGGCTAAGTTTTCTAAAGCGATACCTCGGTTATACCAAGCTAGGTAAAAATCTGGTTGAATAGCCAGGGCTTGATCCCAGGATGCAATAGCTTCTGACCAGTGTTTGAGGCTAAATAGGACCACACCCCGGTCAATCCAAACTTCATGATAGTCGGGTTGAATTTCTAAAGCTTGGTCATAAGAGGCGATCGCATCTTCAAACTGCTCAACTATTCCCAGTGCTACCCCTCGGTAATACCAAGTTTCCTGATCTTCAGGTTGTAAATTCAAAGCTTGATCATAACTAGCAATAGCTTCCCAAATTAGCCCTAATTTTAACAATGCTAAACCGCGACTAGCCCAAGCTGCTGGGTAGTCAGGCTTAAATTCAATAGCTTGATCAAAAGAAGCGATCGCCCCCTCAAAGTCCCCAAACTCCCCTAAAACTCCCCCCCGGTTATACCAAGCTTTAGAGAAATCTGATTTGAGACTAATAGCTTGGTCATAAGCTGCGATCGCTTCCTCAAACCTTTGCAAATGAAACAGAGTCAAACCTTGATTAAACCAATATTCGTGAGAATCGGGTTGCAGTTTAGTAGCTTGATTATAAAAAGCCAGCGCCCCCAACAAATCCCCAGATTTAGCTTGTTGTAAACCTTGATAAAACCATACCTCAGCTTGGTTGGTAACAGTCAGGTGAAAACTAGGGCGCTGGATCATGGCTTGGCGTTGATCGCGGATTGCCAATTCTGACGCAAGTTGCTGAACTAGATGGGTACTTTGCTCCAACCGCACTACCAAATCATCTAGGGTCTGTGCCACCCTTGGCTCTATATTAGCCAAAGACTGATCCCAATTCTCTAACACAGGAGATGCTGCAACCGGCTCTACATCCTCCCCAACCACACTAGGCTGGTGTTCCGCTACATACTCATAAATCAAAGCCTCAGCGGCATCTTGTTCTGAGTTTTCATAACTAAACTCTTGGGAATTAACAGCCCATATTTGCTCCAAGTTGACGGAGAGTGGGGTGATAGTTGTAGGTCTTGTCTGCTCATGTTCCCATAATTGCTCACCCACATCCCGCAGCAAATTTTGTCCTGGACTGTCTAAACCAGATTCTGCTAGTGGTGTGGCTTTCACCCCTGCTGCGTCTAGATGATGCTGTGAATGTTCTTCATAATTTTGGGCTAAGAACTCACGACTTAATAACTGGATGCCAATTTCCGAGGCCAGTTCACCCACTTTACCAATATCTAGTTCACCCAATTTGACCATTC
The DNA here is from genome assembly GCF_034931405.1 of Anabaena sp. UHCC 0451. NCBI lineage: Bacteria > Bacillati > Cyanobacteriota > Cyanophyceae > Nostocales > Nostocaceae > Anabaena > Anabaena sp. UHCC 0451. The sequence continues at coordinate 3,533 of NZ_JAYGHA010000063.1, forward strand.
GCGTTGCTATCTGACTATTTGGAGCAGGTGAAGATAGTAATTTTTCACCAAATATCAGCAGCCAATCTATCCACCGCTCAACAGTAATCCGGGGTTCCATTCGCTGTAAATACTTCAGCGCCCATAGTTGTCCCCGTGCTTGATGTACGCCTTCAAGCAACTCGTTAAACAATACTTCTAGATCCGCGTTGGTTAATTCCGGTAGAGACTCTACCACCTCATACTCCTTACCGCCATCAGACTCATGAGTCTGACGAATGTCAAAGGGGTACTTAATAAACTTGTTAAGCCACTGCAATAGCCACCTGAGCATTTGCCACATTCTTGGATTTTCTTTCTCCTAGATTGTAGCCATCGTTGTGTCAAAAAAATCATTTAATTACCTAACAGACTCATAATTAAGTTAGGAATGAATTGATACAGCTAAAAAAAACTATACAAAACTTGATCAGTAAACAGAATTTACTGCTGTTGCTGATGTCAATTTTCCGAGGAAGCAGATTCACCAAATGCCTGTGATTGATTGATCAGTGTCTGAATAATCATTTGTGGATCATCAGTTTCAATAGCCAAATCTTGGGCAATTTGCTGGCGCAGGTTCTCATTTTCCTGCAACATAACTAATAATTCATCCCAAGTCACAGTTTGATATTCTTCCTCTGGCAAATTCTCATCAGCAGTAGTTTGGCTCAAAGCATCTGGACCGTCATATTCCCAAATAGGTTCACCTTGAGTGCGCGTCAACAATTCCATCCCCAGGCTATATGCCACATCGCCAACTTCACCAACGTCTAACTCACCTAACTGTACTAATCTCGCCGCTAATTCGTTATTAGGTTTCTTAGATGCTAATAATCTTTCCCTAAATTGATTTAACCAATCTAGCCAGCGTTGAGTGCTAACGCGATGCTCAATTTTATGTAACCAGTTTTGCACCCAAGCCTGGCCTCTGGCTTGATGAACTCCGGCTAAAAGTTCTGTAAACAAAAATTCTAGATCCGTATCGCTAAGAGGTGCTACTACTGTTCTTTCTACACCCTTTGTGACTGAGGTAGAGCGTTGTTTGCGACCAAACAAGCCCTGAAAAAATTTTTTTAGCCACTGAATTACACGCTTGAGCATCTGTTGCACCATTGAGTGTTGCTGTTAAAATTTTAGCGATGTCGGTGACAAGCTGCTATTCAGTTATCAGTTATCAGTTATTACTAAAAGAAGGCAAAAGGTTATTCTCCCCAGACCCCGTTGACAGTAATTTATATAAAGTTATATATAACACTTTATTAAATACTTGTCTAAGTAAATATAGCTAGATAGCTTTTTTCCCAAAGAAATGGTCATGAGTTGTTAAAATAGTGAGACCCCAAATTCTAGTGGGTGGTGATACTCCATAACTGTTTATTCTTAACTGTTAACTGATTAGTCTCCATGTCTTACGAACCCCTACACCACAAGTATCGCCCTAAGAGTTTTGCTGAACTAGTGGGACAAGAGGCGATCGCGACTACCCTAACTAATGCAATTAGCTCCTCAAAAATTGCCCCTGCCTACTTGTTTACTGGCCCCAGAGGTACGGGGAAAACTTCTAGCGCCCGAATTTTAGCTAAATCGTTAAATTGTCTTAAAAGTGACAAACCAACTGCTGAACCTTGTGGTGTTTGTGATGTTTGTCAAGGTATTACTAAAGGTTATTCCTTAGATGTGATTGAAATTGATGCTGCTAGTAATACTGGTGTCGATAACATCCGCGAATTGATTGAAAAGGCGCAGTTTGCTCCAGTCCAGTGTCGGTATAAGGTTTATGTGATAGATGAATGTCATATGCTCAGTACCGCAGCATTTAATGCGTTACTGAAAACATTAGAAGAACCACCAAAGCACGTAGTTTTTGTCTTAGCAACAACCGACCCCCAGCGAGTATTACCCACAATTATTTCTCGCTGTCAAAGGTTTGATTTTAGACGTATTCAGTTAGAAGCGATGGTCAAGCATTTAAATGCGATCGCCTCTAAAGAAAACATCAGTATTGCCCTGGATGCCCTCACCTTGGTAGCACAAATTGCACAGGGAGGATTGCGAGATGCGGAAAGTTTACTAGATCAACTAGCTTTATTTCCTGGGGAAGTCTCACCAGATCAAGTTTGGGATTTAGTGGGTTCAGTCAGTGAAAAAGATTTGTTGGCTTTGTTAGAAGCGATCGCTCAAGATAATTCCGAAGTAGTATTAGATGCTACTCGACAAATCCTAGATCGGGGACGAGAACCCCTGACCATTCTCCAAAATTTTGCCGCCTTCTACCGAGATTTGCTGATTGCTAAAACCGCCCCAAATCGTCAAGATTTAGTTGCTTGTACTCAACAAACCTGGACAACATTAGTTAACTTTGCTCATAGGTTAGATATAACTACAATTCTGCGCGGACAGCAACATTTAAGAACAGCAGAAGTGCAACTTAAAAACACCACTCAGCCCCGTTTGTGGTTAGAAGTCACATTATTGGGATTGTTACCCAGTGCCAATATTCAGCTACAAGCAGCTAGTATCCCGCAACCAGTAAATACACCTGCTTACCCAGCAGCATCTTCACCACCACCGACTTACACCCAATCAAATCACAATTCTCCACCATCTCCACCTCCAGCAGCTTATAGCCAAGCAAATCATCATGGTGTACCGAATACAGTATCTTCACCTACACCAGAACCTGTATATACTCCACCACCACCTGTAACAACTCCCGCAGCACCCCTGCAAGAAGTTGTAGGACAATCACAATATGACTTAACTCAAATTTGGCAACAAGTGCGTGCTAACTTCCCCATGCCTTCCAGACAAGCTTTATTAGGGCAAATGTGCCAGCTAGTAGAGTTTGATGGTAATTTAGCGCGTGTTGCTGTCAGAGGAGCATGGTATGAAACACTTAAATCTGATTTGCCGATGATGAAGACGGCTTTTCAGCAAACTTTTCAGCGTGACATCCAAGTAAATCTGGAAAAAGCAACTTCATCAACTTCTACCACAGCCAGAAGAAATCCTCCCCCGCAAGATTCTACTCGTGTTCAGCAACCACCGACCACACCCATTTATAACCAGCCACAACCAGTATCACAGCCAACACCACCAAGAATTGAGCCTATAGTCACGAACACAGCCCCAGTACAAAACTTTGCACCTCCACCAAGTCAAGCACCACAAGCACCCAAATTACAACCACCTGTGTCAACTTGGGATGATGATGAATTGACAAAGGCGGCTAAAAGTCTGGCCAATTTCTTCTCTGGGGAAATTATTAGCCTTACAGATGATGCTTTGGATTTATCTGATACTGCTGTTTCCGTAGATGTGGAGATATATGAAACAGATTATGATTATGATTAAATATGTAGAAATATTTAGCCTCAAGATCACCAAGGTACTTCCAAAAAAATAAATTATCCGGATCAACTAACCGCAGAGACGCAGAGAACGCAGAGGAATGAGTGTTTTTTTATTTGGAAGTCCCCAAAGCAAAATTCCTAATTCCCAAATAGCTTCTGCCTGGGATATTACTGATGTTTACCGGTACAAAGCACCTGCCGCATTTTACGCATATTTTCTGGTAACTCCAAGTTCATCGCTTGTTGAATAAAAATTGAAGGGACGGGAATATTCGGGGTTGCTTGGACTGTATAGGCTAATAACGTGCCGTTGCCCATGTCTTGAAGTTCTAATTTGGCATGAAAATCTTCAAATGTTCCCTTTTCCATACGAAATTGAATTTGCTGTCCCAAGACTTCAACAACGTTAAGGTAAATTTCTACTTGGGCTGTGAAAAAGAAAAAAGCTTTTTGTGCTGTTTGATACAGATATTTGACATCTCCTTTGGAAATCATCTCGCTTCTGGTGATATCCGGGAAATACTGCACCCAACGAGGGTAATCAGTAATCTGCTGCCAGACATGAGAACGGATCAAAGGTAAATACATCGAAGCTGTGACAGCACCACCCCAGATAGTGTGCGATCGCTGTTGCAGCAAAACCTCACCTTGGATTAGTGATTTTTCCTTATCTTGAGTCCACAACATATTTGAACCTTTTATATTTAAGTCTGAGATATCAAACACAGACATAGTTATTTTAGTTACTCCTCAACAAACAGTGAACAGATTTATGCTAATAACTGATGACTGATGTAAATCCTCTAGCAAATAAGTGACAAAACATCAAATTTGATAGATTTCCTTAACTACACACAATTTTAATTACAGTTCAGTTGGTTGGTTTTCTGGACATGATTTAATTTTTTCATCTCAGTTAATTCTGAAATAATTCTCAAGAAAACACTTGCACACTGTATTTAATATTGTAGTTCTCAGCATAAACACTGGTGATCATATCTTGCACCATTCTTGACAATGAAAATTTGAGTGAATAATAACTACAATGGCACAAATACCATTGAAATCCTCAGTTGCAATCTTTGTTAAAATTTGTTTAACATTTTAACCATATTCAAGTCTAATTTTGAGTTTAAATGTAAATTTAGCTAACATTAAGAGGAAAATCGGATGAATCAATCTTACTTAAATCGTAAGTTAACCCAAATCTTAGGCATTTTGATCGGTATGGGAATGGCTTTATGGATACTTAGAGGCTTAGGGATTCTTACTTTTATCCCCGGTGGCGTGATTTGGCTATTGTTGTTTGGGGGGCTGGCACTAGGTATTTTTAGTTACTTTCAAAGAATCTGGTGGCGTTTTTAAGATCCATCAAAAGCAATAAACAAATAAATATAAATTCATCTAAAACTATAGTGAATGAAAAAAAACTAAATTAATTCTTCACTATAGTATGAGGACTCAAAACAATGCAAAACTATATATGTACCGTTTGCGGCTATATATATGACCCCGAAGTAGGCGATCCTGATGGTGGCATACAACCAGGAACAGCCTTTGAGGATATTCCAGAAGATTGGGTATGTCCAGTTTGCGGTGCAGAAAAAGCAGATTTTGAATTATATGAAG
>NZ_JAYGHA010000064.1:0-7839 GCF_034931405.1 Anabaena sp. UHCC 0451
TTTGAGTTATGCTATACTAATTTAAACGTAGTCGTTATGAGTTTGTATAACAGTATGACAAATTCCAAAGTAGAAAACTTAGTAATTATCGGTTCTGGTCCGGCTGGATATACAGCAGCTATCTATGCAGGAAGGGCAAATTTAAAACCCGTAGTATTTGAAGGTTTCCAAGCTGGAGGTTTACCTGGTGGACAACTGATGACAACCACAGAAGTTGAGAACTTTCCAGGTTTTCCCCAAGGGATAACCGGACCAGACTTGATGGATAACATGAAGGCACAGGCTGAACGGTGGGGGGCAGAGTTATATACTGAAGATGTGATATCAGTTGATTTAAGTCAACGTCCTTTTACTATCCGTTCCTCAGAAAGAGAAATAAAGGCACATAGTGTAATTATCGCTACTGGTGCAACAGCTAAACGTTTAGGTTTACCCAGCGAACATCAATTTTGGAGTCGGGGAATTTCCGCTTGTGCGATTTGTGATGGTGCAACTCCCATCTTTCGCGGTGCAGAATTAGCAGTTATTGGTGCGGGAGACTCAGCAGCAGAAGAGGCTATTTATTTAACTAAATATGGTTCTATCGTACATTTATTAGTGCGTTCTGATAAAATGCGGGCTTCTAAAGCTATGCAAGATAGAGTTTTGAGTAACCCAAAAATAAAGGTACATTGGCATACTGAAGCGGTGGATGTGGTTGGTAAAGAACTGATGACCGGTTTGCAAGTTATTAACAGACAAACTGGGGAAGAAAGTACAATTAAAGCTAAAGGTTTATTTTACGCCGTTGGTCACAAGCCCAATACAGAGCTATTTCAGGGACAATTAGAACTGGATGAGGTGGGGTACATTACCACTAAACATGGTGGCGTGGAAACCAGTGTAGATGGTGTATATGCCGCCGGTGATGTGCAGGATCATGAATTTCGGCAAGCTATTACAGCAGCGGGTACTGGTTGTATGGCGGCCATGTTAGCGGAAAGATGGTTATCATCAAAGAATTTAATTCACGAGTTTCATCAAAGTCAAACCGAGGGAACAACACCCCACCCAGAAACAGAGAAAGCAGAAACAGCAGCAGAATTTAATTTACAAGCAACAAGCCATAATGGAGGTTATGCTTTAAGAAAATTATTCCATGAGAGCGATCGCTTGTTGTTGGTAAAATATATTTCTCCTGGTTGTGGTCCCTGTCATACCCTGAAACCGATATTAAATAAAGTCGTCGATGAATTTGATGGTAAAATTCACTTTGTGGAAATCGACATTGATAAAGATAGAGACATAGCAGAAAATGCCGGGATAATTGGAACACCGACGGTACAGATATTTAAAGATAAGGAATTGGTAAAAGAAGTGAAAGGTGTAAAACAGAAAAGTGAGTATCGACAGTTAATAGAAAGTAATTTGTAGTGACTGGGGACTGGTGACTGGTGACTGGTGACAGGGAAGATAAATAACCCAATTACCAATTACCAATCACCAATTACCAAACAAACAGATATGATAACTATTCAAATCAAATAATCTAAATTATGATTCAAGCTTTACCTCAAACTAAATTAGTAACTTTTGCAGAGTTTATAGAGTCTTATCCAGATACAGGAGTACGTTATGAATTACATGATGGAGTAATTGTAGAAATGACACCACCAGTAGGAGAACATGAAGAAATTATAGGTTTTTTAGCAACACAAATTACATTAGAATTTAGTCGGTTAAAATTACCTTATTTCATTCCCAAAACAGCTTTTATCAAACCACCTGAAAAAGAATCAGGATACTTACCAGATATACTTTTGTTAAATCGTCCTAATTTAGTTAATGAACCTTTATGGAAAAAACAGTCTACTATTAGTGAATCTGCTTCAGTTCCTCTTGTGGTTGAGATTGTCAGTACAAACTGGCGTGATGATTATCACAAAAAACTCGCTGACTATGAGGAAATGGGTATTGTAGAATATTGGATTGTGGATTATGCTGCTTTAGGTGGTAGAGCGTTTATTGGTAATCCTAAACAACCAACGATTTCAATTTATCAACTGATAGATGAGGAATATCAAGTTAGTCAATTTAGAAATGATGATTTAATAATATCACCCACTTTCCCAGAATTGAATTTAACTGCTAATCAAATTTTTCAAGCTAGTTTGTAGAGATTTTCAGCGATTAGAAATCGCCGCTATACAGACAAAACCCACCTTCGTGGGTTATAAAATTTCAATAATTGATTAGTCCACGCAGGTGGACTTCGTTTGTGTAGTAGCGATTTCTAATCGCCTAATATTTTAATCCTTAACCTCCCATGACTATTACAAAAAGCCGCATACCAAGATTTTTAAACTTTGCTAAATCTAACCTATCCCAGCGATTTATGTTGATAGGTTTAACAATGACTTTATTTTTTATCTTTTTAGCCTTTTTTGCACCAGTATTTCAATCTTGGGGATGGTTACAAAACCCCAAAGAATTTCTTTCTAACCCTATTCATGACGCACCTTCCATTAAACATTGGTTTGGTACAAGTCGCTTGGGTTATGATGTCTTTTCCAGGACGATTTTTGGCGCACAAGCAGCTTTACAAGTAGTTTTTTTAGCCACAGCATTAAGTATGGTTGTGGGTGTACCTTTAGGGATGGTAAGTGGTTATTTAGGGGGAAAATTAGATAAAACTTTGCTATTTCTCATGGATAGCATTTACACTTTACCAGGATTACTGCTATCTGTTACTTTGGCTTTTGTGGTAGGGAGAGGAATCTTAAATGCTGCGATCGCAATTAGTATAGCCTATATTCCCCAATATTATCGCGTTGTTCGTAACCACACCGTCAGCGTCAAAACCGAAGTATACATTGAAGCAGCACAAGCAATGGGTGCTTCTACCTGGATTGTATTATCCCGTTATCTATTTTTCAATGTTATTCAAAGTGTACCCGTCCTCTTTACCCTCAACGCCGCAGATGCCATATTAGTATTAGGTGGTTTAGGCTTTTTGGGTTTAGGACTACCCGAAGAAGTACCCGAATGGGGATATGATTTAAAACAGGCATTGGAAGCATTACCTACAGGTATTTGGTGGACTACCCTTTTTCCCGGTTTAGCGATGACAATTATGGTAGTAGGGTTATCACTACTTGGTGAAGGGTTGAATGAATTTGTCAATCCTCGACTGAGAAGAGAAAATAGATGACTGGGGAGTGGGGACTGGGTGAGAAAAACTAAGTCTTTATCCTGACTCCTAACTCCTGACTCCTGATAACTAACAAAACTGAGAGACTACTGTGAACGATAAATTTACTTTAATTGCAGCTGCTACAGGTGGGTTAATGCTTTCTGTAGCTTTATCTGGTATATTAAAAGGCGCACCCGTGATAAATGTACAGAATTTAAGCATGAGTGCAAATCAAATAGCTAATGTGCGAATAGTTAGTAAAAACTAATAGAACTAGTACACTGCGGTGTAAGGGACTTCCAAGAAATAAATTAATAAATTATCCAGATTAACGAACCGCAGAGGCGCAGAGGACACAGAGGAATAAGGATTTGAGAGATTTTTTACGTTAGGTGGTTGAGTATTTTTTTATTTGGAAGTCCCTAAGTGAATGAACCGTATTCAATAAACGCCATGATAATCAACTATCTTGACAACTCTCCTTAAATATTGGTAATTTCACGCGAAAACAGCTTCCCACAGCAATTTTACTCGTCACAGAAATTTCACCACCATGAGCATGAGTAATAGCTTGGACAATAGCTAAACCCAACCCAGAACCACCTTGACGACGAGAACGGGCTTTTTCAGCCCGCCAAAAACGATTAAACACTAAGGATAAATATTCAGGTGCAATACCAATACCTGTATCCACCACTTCAATCACCACAAAATCATCCTTTTTAAGCATTTTGACTCTAATTAAACCGCCATTAGACGTATATTGCAGAGCATTTTCTAGCAAATTCCCAAATAGTCGTTGTAACTGATGTGCATCCCCCTTTACCCATACTGCATCAATTAAATCGGCCTCTAAAGTAATTTCTTGAGATTTTGCCTGGGACTGTAAAGTATCAATTAAATCAAATAAAATTTCATCTATAGGAATGAGAATTGCAGTTTTGGGCAAACTTACAGGCGCAGCATCGCTTCTTGCTAACAAAAGTAAATCCTCTACCAAATGCGTCATCTGCTGCGTTGCCTCCTCTATTATTGTAATTTTTTTGACATCACTAAGATGAATACGTTCTGGGTGACTTTGCAGCACTTCCACAGTCGTTTTAATCGCTGTTAGGGGACTGCGTAATTCATGGGACGCATCCGCCGTAAACTGTTGTAATTGCTGGAAACTCTGCTCAATCGGTTGCAAAGCTTTACTCGTCAACCACCAACCTGTACCACTAATTAAAACCATCCCCAAAACACCAGCAAGACCCAAACCCATCAACAGTCTATTCAGTTCTTTTTGTACTTCCACCGTTGATGCACTGACACGCACATAACCTAAAAGTTGCTGGTTTTTTACAGATGAATAAACCGCAATAGTTAATGTCCTGATGCCATTTTGCTGCCACGAGTGAAAATTAGTAACAAATGGTGTTTCGGGAAATTGCTTTCCTGCTTTTCCTAATAATTGCTTCTTAGCATCAAACCATTCCACACTCTGACTATATAACCGTAAGTCTTGCCAAGGAATATCTAAATCCCCATCATTATCTAAAATTGGCGGCATCTTGCGATGCACAGCCATCTTATCTACCTGAATAGCCGATAAATTATGAGCTGCTGCATCCGTCAACGTCAACAACTGTCTATCTAATTGCTGACTTAGACTATAAGCAAAAAAATGATACACTACCACTGATGAAAGTCCCATAACTACCATCATCGCCATTAAATAAGATAGGATTAGTCGCCAACCGATAGCACGAAACTGGGGGTTAGTTAAAATATCCAGCCGCCCCCAAAATACAATAAATTTTCTAGCCGCAAACAAACTTTTATTGGTATTCGTTTTGCTTAAGCCGATACCCAAGCCCGTAAACAGTTTCGATAAAATCATCTTTTGCTCCTGCGGCTTTGAGTTTTTGACGTATTCCTCGAATATGCACCTTGATTGTATCCTGTCCGGGTGGGTCAATAGATGACCACAGGTGGTTAAGAATTTGATAACGACTGAGGACATGGCCATTGTTACGGAGAAGGAGTTCTAGTAATTGGTATTCCTTCGGTGTCATCGACAACAATTGTTCTTTGTAAGTAACAGTACAATTGGCTGGGTCAAGCAGCAGTCCACCCCACTCCAAAAAAGTTGATAATGCTGTATTTCCACGTCGCAGCAAAGCCCGAATACGCGCTAGTAATTCTTTTAAATCAAAAGGTTTGATGACGTAATCATCAGCACCTGCATCCAAACCTATTACTTTATCAGTGCTGCTATCTCTGGCAGTCAACATCAGCACTGGCAGCCCATAACCACGCTGACGTAACCTTTGACATAATTCTATACCATTTAATTTCGGTAACATCACATCCAGAAGGATTAAATCATAATCAAATACCGTTATGAAGTCCCATCCTTCCTCGCCGTCACCAGCTACATCAATCGCGTAATTATTATCAGTTAACGCTTCTGTAAGAGATGCAGCAATCCTTTCGTCATCTTCAACTAATAAAAATTTCATTACATAATCACTATTACAGTATTTCTTATTAATTGTTTCTAAATATTCTACAGGTAATCAAGTGACAAGGGAGGAAAACCTACACCTGTGAGGTGGGGTTCTTCCGGTTTAATCATAAATAATCAAGCAGACATGACTATGAAGTCTTTCCAAATTCTTTACTTTTGCTGTCTTATGCTCAAAGTTAGCTTGAGGTGAAGTAGCACATTTATTTTAGACGGATAAGTATTGTTAAACCTCCAACCTCAGCAACGTTGTATTCATTCAAGAGGTTATCATGGTTAAGATTAATCAGTCTCGTGAATTTCGTAAACTCCATCGTAACATTGCACCAATTTTATTCATTCCTTTACTGCTGAGTGCATTAACTGGTATTGCTTATCGTTTGGGAAGAAGTTGGTTTGGGATGCCTAAAGACACTGCCAAGATTTTCATGGCAATTCACCAGGGTACTTTTTTGGGTAAACCACTAGAACCAGTTTATGTATCCTTGGTAGGGCTGGGACTAGTGGGATTGGTGATTACCGGATTTGGTATGATTCGTAAATCCCGCTCAAATAAAGCCCCATCTCAACTGACTGTCCGAACCATTCACGGTATTCTGGCACCTATTATTTTTCTACCCTTGTTAGCTAGTGCTATTACAGGTATTGCTTACCGAGTTGGCGAAAGCTGGCTGGGATTACCAGAAGAACAAATTGAATTATTAATGACAATTCATCAAGGTAGCTATTTCGGGAGTTTTGGCAAACCTATTTATGTTGTTCTTGTTGGTTTAGGACTGATTGCTATGCTATTTACAGGCATCAACATGACGGGAATTTTTCGCAAGCGTCGTTCCCCAGTTCCAGAAAGTGAACAAATAGATGATTAAGAATTTACAATTTTCTGATTTTTAAGTTACGGTTTTAAGTTATTTAAGTGGGTATGTTTTCCGATATTGAGAGTATATTCACTTAATCAACTACTAACTCATGGCTAATGACGAATGACTAAACAAGTAATTGGTATTGATTTAGGGGGAACAGCGATTAAGCTAGGAAGGTTTACACAAGATGGTAATTGTTTACAATCTATCACTGTGGATACTCCCCAACCGGCAACACCAGAGGCTGTATTATTAAAGATGGTGGATGCCATAACTCAAATAGACCCAGATAATCAAAGTATAGCTATAGGTTTGGGAACTCCTGGACCTGCTGACGCTGCGGGAAGAGTTGCCAAAGTCGCCATTAATCTGGCAGGATGGCATGATATACCTTTAGCAGATTGGTTAGAGGCCAAAACTGGTAAACCAACCATTCTCGCTAATGATGCTAACTGTGCAGGTTTAGGAGAAGCTTGGTTAGGTGCTGGCCGCAATTTTCAACATTTGATTTTGCTGACTTTAGGAACAGGGGTTGGTGGTGCAGTCATTCTGGATGGTAAATTATTTATCGGACATCAAGGTGCAGCAGCAGAATTAGGTTTAATTACTTTAACACCCGATGGACCAATGTGTAATAGTGGTAATCAAGGTTCTTTAGAACAGTATACTTGTATATCCGCTATTCGTCGTCGCACAGGCAAAGAACCAGCAGAATTAGGCGCACTTGCCCAAAAAGGCGATACTGAAGCATTGACATTTTGGCAAGAATATGGTAAAGACTTGGGAATTGGTTTAACGAGTTTAATATATGTATTCACACCCCAAGCGATTATTATTGGTGGTGGTGTTAGTGCGAGTTTTGAATATTTTTTACCAGCAATGCAAGCAGAAATAGAAAAGCGGGTTTTACCAACATCCCGTGTAGGTTTACAGATACTACCAGCAGAACTGGGTAACTCAGCGGGAATGGTAGGTGCTGCTAAATTAGCATGGGGAATAGGTGACAGGTGACTGGGGACTGGGGACTGGGGACTGGAAGAAGAAGCAGGGGAGTTGTAGGGTGCGTCAGACTGAATAAATTCTATTAATAAACAGATTTGTTATATCTTACGCACCCTACAAATACTTAGATTTTTTCAAAATTCAAACATGAGTCCTGAGTAGGTGAACAAGAAAAATTAAAGGTATGTGAAGAAAAGTAAAATCGCTCAAAACTCTCTTCCTGTTCCCTGTTCCCTGTTCCCTGTTCCCTTGCCCCAACGACAATTTTTAACGCCCACCTACTTATATAGGGG
>NZ_JAYGHA010000065.1:0-7183 GCF_034931405.1 Anabaena sp. UHCC 0451
AAGAGTTGTTATAGCGGGCAGTAATGACGGCATTACTGAGAGAATCATCACTGATTATAGTTAAGAGTGTTTGATAGTCAGCAATACCAACAGTTCTGAGGTCAATTTTGTCTTGTCCTTGGACAAAATCAGTGACTACATCTAAGTCTTGGGCAAAACTAGAACCATTGAAATATTCAAAGACAAATGTATCTAGTCCTGTTCCACCTGTGAGACTATCAGAACCCAAACCCCCAAATAATTGATCATTTCCACCCAGACCAGACAGTGTATCATTACCGGCGAAACCTTGAATGACATCATCTCCCGATGTTCCCGTAATATTGTCATTACCTGATGTTCCTGTAAAATTCTGCTGCTCTACCTGAATAACTTGGCCATTTACGGTAATTGTGGCTAAATCATCTTCTGCTTGTAAAGCTTCTAAGGTTGAAGCATCCAGACTATTACCCAGTACCAACTCAGCAAAAATTGCCCCTTCATCACCAGCACTGTCCAAGGTATTAATTTGAGCATCTACAAAATGCCCAATTTCCTCTAATAAAACTCTACTAATATCTGCTGATGTGGCGTTAGCAACAAAAGTATTTGACAGATAAATCTTATTCGCGCTACTTGCATAAGCGCCGTTAGCAGTTCCCAGAACGCTACTATCAAGAATTTCAATTTGCGGAAGTTGACTAAAATCACCTGCTTGCCACTGTAAGCGCAGAATTTCCGCGACACTGTGGTTGTATTGCGTACCAAAAGCAGTATCTACAACCTGCCAGAAGATATTTAAACCAGAAAAGGCGCTCAGTTTGTTATATGTCAGCGTCAGGGCATCGTTGAGTAAAGTATTCATGAAATCATGCTTGTAAAGGTTTTACACATCTTAGCCCGATTTAATTTTTACAAGCAATTAGTATTATTGTTGGAAACAGTAATATTTTTGATACAGATCCTACGGATAGCGGTTAGAAACCGCGTCTACACAGAAAAAACCCACCTACGTGGGTTTCAAACCCTTCATTGTATCCCTAACGGTAGCCGTAGGCTCTATTTCATTCGCCAAGACAGTTAATTATTTTGATGTTGCCAATTCTAAACCCTGTTGAAAATCTTCTAAAGAATTAACTACAACTGCCAGTTTCAACATTTCATCCAAAATAGATATATCAGAAACCTGAGCTAGAGATAGTGTGATATCTGAAGAAACCCTACCCAGTCGAGTTTGCAAAACAGTTTTGACATTATCACGAGCTTTTTGTAACGCACCAATTTCTTTACCAATCTCTTTACCAATTTCTTTACCAATCTCTTTACCGCGTTCTATCGCCATTTGTTCTGTAGGACTGATTAAAGGCATTTTTCTTTCCTCCTCAAAACTGTTAATTTTACTCACTAACTTTTGCTGCAATTGCTGAGATAAAGTCATCATTGTGTCAATGATTTTAAACAGTTTAACAATTTGTTCTTTAGTTAAGCCTCGCTCATAAAGTCCGCGAATTAATATCCATTTCCATTGCTCCCGTTCTGATAAATTACCAGTGGTTGCTTTAGTTTTCAAATGCGCCATTACTATGATAGCAAAGGGATTGTCATTAGCTTCTAATTCATCCCACTTTGATTCATAGTCAAGCAGTTTAGCAATGGGAAATTTAAGGCTAACTTCACACCCACCAAGGGAATAACCATAAGCACTAGGTCGCCATTTATTACTTTCATCACCTAATACTGCCAGACTAACTACTGGTTTGTGATACAAATCAAAGGAACGGTAATTATAAATATACATCCGTTGCCCAAAATCTACTTCATATTGACTTTGAACCTCAACATGAATCAATATCCAAACTTCTCGTTTGTCAAGCAACCAAACTTGATATAGTTTATCAGCAATCCGTTTTTCTGTTTCTGATGAAGCCGTAATCTCTTGTAATTCTTTATCAAGAGAGCGTGGTGTTTTTGTCCAATCAATTAATTGGTGGACTTGAGGAAAAAAGAAAATTAAGAAACTTTCAAAATACTCATTTAATGCTTCTTTCCACGATTCATCATAATTGGCAGTTACTTCTTTCATGATAAAAGTTCTTAATTCCATAAGTAGGAGTTTAGCTCATGCTTTACCCCTACACATCTGGGTTTTTCATTGTCTAGTAGGGTGGCCACCTTGATTTACCTGACGCAGAGGAGGATACTTACGTGGACAGGTTTCCCCACTTAAGCAAACTGTCCATCACGCAAAGACGCAAAGAGAGGAAGGACTAAGCAACCAAACTGAAATTACTACTACTGAGAGTGATATCAGGATTACCTAAATAAGCAAATTCAAACACTGCTGCTGCACCCAAAACATTCCCATTTTGGTTATAGAACAAACTACCAGTATTTTGACTAAAGACAATGCGAGCATTACTAGCATCTACCAAGTCATCATCAGCAACTACCGCAAAGTCAGTGAAAATCTCTCCTGGATTGTTAATAACAGCGTTGAAAGTATTTTTACTGAGCAGTATCTGGTCTTGTCCCACTTCAAACTCGCTGATGTAATCAACACCTAAGCTGGTAGCAAAAACTCCATCACCTTGAAACAAATATTGATCTTTGCCAATATTCCCGGTAACAATATCATCTCCTAAACCTCCCCAGAGAAGATCGTCACCACCTCCACCAGTGAGGATATCATCACCTGCTTCTCCTATCAAAATGTCATTTCCTCCTAACCCTTGTAATCTGTCATTGCCATCACCACCATTTAAAGTGTTACTGAGTGTATTACCCGTGAGACGGTCATTAGCTGTGCCACCAGTGGCATTTTCAATCACGTTGTTAGCGGAAAGAATCAGTTTGAGATTACTATTGACAGTCTGCGTAGTAATCGTATTCAGATTTACCTTGATAGGACTGGTAGTACCCCTAAAATCGAGGGTATCAATACCGCCCGTTGCTGTTTCTGTAATCTTGTCAGTTCCTAAAGGAGTATTGGCAACAAAAACATAAGTATCATTACCATTCAGACCTGCAAGAGTATTATTAGCACTATTACCTGTCAAGACATTATTGCCAGCGTTACCAGTACCGTTGATAGCAGATGTTCTGGTGAGAGTCAGATTTTCAACGTTAGTGGGCAGAGTAGTCGTAACAGAGGCAGTGAGGGTATCGGTAATAGTTGTGGTAGCGGTGGTTTTATTCCCCAAACTCGCATTAATGGGAGATGTCAGTGTTAGGGTAAAGGTTTCATCGGCTTCATTGATGGCATCATTAAGAATGGGGATAATGATATTTTGAGTTTTTACCCCTGGTTTGAAAGTTAAAGTTCCTGTTTTGCTGATGTAGTCTAACCCCGCTATAGCAGTACCGTCAGCAGTAGCATACTGCACAGTAATAGGTTGGGTGCTGGTGTTGGAAAGAGCAACTTTATAGATCAGATTTTGTCGGCTAGTTCTACCTTCTACTATCGTTTGGTCAGCACTCAGACTGATGGTAGTAAATGGTGCAACATCATCATTAATAATAGTTCCCGTTACCTCTGTTGTTGTCCCAATGGTATAACCTTTGCCAGCAGCTAGGGTTAAAGCCACGGTTTCATCACTTTCAATGATGGTATCTGCTTTGGGGTCAATGGTTACTTTTGCTGTACTGCTTCCAGCCGCAAAGGTGATAGTTCCAGTTGTAGCTGTGAAACTGGCTGCACCTATTTGGGTATAGTCTGTGTTGAAAGTGGCCGTTCCACCTACACCATATTTAACGGTAAGGGCTTTGGTTGTACTACCAGTGCGGGTAAATGTGTAAACTATGCGGTTTTGACCATCTTCAGTAACTGTGATGGGATCAACATCGAGGGTGATGAAATTACCCAGTAACTTGGGAGAGATGACAACATCTGCAAAGGTAATAGCAGCACTCTTGATGAAACTCTCTTCTCCTGTGACGGCAAAATCAAAAGCAGCACCATCCAAAATATGTCCGGCGGGAAGACCAGCTTTAAAGGCGGCTATCTTAGCGGCATTTACGGTGGCTAGAGGTAAATCTTCTAACCCGATGTATTGTTTAGGAAAGTCAGGGTTAGAGAATGTCTGTGTACCAAAAAGGGATTCCTGCTGACTAATCCGCCAACTATCTGCCCATTGGGTATGGATTTGCTGAACGGTGGGATTAGGACTTAAGAGAGTGCCATTGCGGAGGGTAAATTCATTAGAAATGTCACCATCTCCATTGCCCAAAAGCCCTTGAACAAAAGTGGTTCGGTAATCTGCTGGATCAACATAGATATTGATATGATTGCCATTGTCATAGGCAGTGACTCGATCATCATCTGAAGTATTGAGATTTCCATCTAGTCCTGCCCAAATAAGGGTATAAATATCACCCTGGCGCTCGATTTTACTCGTGTTTAAAATTTGACTTTGACCACTAACTAAAGTCAGGCTATTTCCGTCAATTGTAATTTTCTTATCAGTCGCATTATCTATGTCAAACACTACTTTATAACCATCTATGTTGGTTGCAAAAGCTGTGTTGACAGAAGTACCTGCGATCGCCGGATAAATTTCTTGACGGGTTTGAATTTGCCAATCATCTACAGTAGATTCAATGAAAATGAACTCCCCAACTGCTTGAAAGTCATAAGCTTTGCCATCAAAAGTAATTAAATGCACATCTCCCCAGCCGTGTCCGTTACCAAATTGAGGCACAGAGGAGAAAAAGATCGAAAAATCTTGAGCAGTATAACCAGAGGCTAAAGAACCCCCCACATAAACCGTATAATTACCAGCGCCAATGCCTTCAGTAGTAGCGTTAAAAACAACTTGTTCTATGTTATCTCGATGATTCGCCGTAGTTTTTACTGCTGATGAAGAAGGACTACCAGGATTGAGTGTCCAGGGATAATAGGTATTGCCCAGAGAATCTTTTAAATAAAGGTCTAGGTCATTAACTAACACCGAAGCTGAGTTATCAATGGTAGCATTATTGACTCCTCTTACTGGTAAAGTCACAGGGGCTGGATCTGTCCAAATCAAGGTTATTTTAACGTTGCCGCCACTAGAATTGACTTTACCGAGATTTTTTGGGCTACCGACAAAAGTATCTTCTGCTAATAAAGAGCGATTACTGGTATAAGGATTCTTTAAATCATTGAGGAAAATAGCCGCACTTTGACCATTCATCAATCCCCAACCAAAGGTATAATCAGGTCCAACATTGCCTAAATCAGTAGCCGTGTGGATGGCTAATCCTTTCATGGTGGCGCTGGAAGGCTTGGCAATATTGATGAATCGCGGTTTAGTGGAAGTATTGGTGATATTAGGAACGTTTTCATACTCAGGGTCATTCAAGGCATCTAGATTCTTATGATGCTGATACAACAGCGCCATTGTTCCCGTTACATTGGGGGTAGCCATGGATGTGCCACTATAAGTAGTATAAGCAGTATTGTTTGTAGCGATAGATGAATAGAGATTATCTCCATTAGCCACAAGATCAACTTTGACTCGCCCATCATCTGTCATTCCCCAACTGGAGAAAGGTAACATTGCTCCGCCAGTGGCAATCGTATTACTACCAGTCCAAGTTGTATCACTAATAGCACCAATCACTAGAGAGTTTTTCGCAGTCTGGACTTCAGGTAAGGAATCGTAACCTGCACCTGCATTACCATCTTGTGGCGGTGCGGCCAAACCACTACTACCAGGATCGATTAAGTAATAACCAGCAGTTCCTACAGCGGGAGGGGATAAGTAAGCAACGTATTTTGTCCCATTAGCACCAGTAAAATTATCATCGCGATCATTGCCAGCTGCCCACACACTCAGTAAGGCTTTGTTGTTATAGAGAACATTGTCTAGTGCTTGAGTTTGACTGCTATAAAGTCCAAAATCTGGGTCTTCCAGAGAAAATTTTGATCTATCATCTTGCCAAAAATCGGTGGGAATGCCACCTACTATCACTAAACCACTCCATCCAGTCAGAAAACCATAAGAATGATTAGATAGTTGGATTAAATTTGCATCACTGTTTAACTCGGTTAAGTCATTAGTCCAGTCACGTGAACGGATAAGAACTTGTTCCGCCATACCCTGTGCCGCAGAGACTACACCAGTTGCGCCTATAGTTCCCCCAACATGGGTAGCGTGATTGGATGCTGTCCCTGCATCAACAACTGTCACACGACCTGTTAATTCTTGGTGGGTACTCCGAACCGGACCTTCATCCCACACTCCTACTGTAATGCCAGCACCTGTTAAATTTAGCCCTAATCCCCCTCCCGTCCACAGTGTATTTGCTCTGGTGCTAATAGCAGCATTTTGATTAAAAGGGACGTTAATTTTTAATTGAGACGGATCTGGACCTGTGGCAATTAGTGTTAATCCTGGTCCTGCTTGAATTGGGGTTGTGAGGACTTTCAAGCCTAAACTGGCTAAATCCCAAGTACGTGGAGAAACAGGGCTATTCTGCTCTACTTCAATATTTTCTCCGTTTACCGCAATTGTCGCGTGGTCATTCTCTGTTCGCAAATCCTGTAAGGTTGCATTATCCAAACTGTAACCCTGTATTAAGTCTGCAAAAATTTTTCCTTCATCTCCAGCACTATCTGTCAGATTAATTTGAGCATCCACAAAATGCCCAATTTCTTCTAACAAAACTGCACTAATTTCTGCTGGTGTGGCGGTTGCAACAAAGGTATCTAATAAATAAATCTTATTGGTGCTGATCGCATAAGCCCCGTTAGCATTGCCAAGTATGTCACTACTAATAAGCTCAATTTCGGGAAGTTGACTAAAATCACTAGATTCCCATTGTAAACGCAGGATTTCCGCTATACTCCGGTTGTATTGTGTGCTAAAAGCTGTATTAAAAACCTGCCAGAAGTTATTTGAGTTAGAAAAATCGCAGAGTTGGTTATAAGTCAGGGAAAGTACGGAATTAAGTAAAGGGTTCATAAATTTTAAATGAAGTTTTTATGATTTTTATCCATCTTAACCCTGACAATTTTGATATTTTATTGATTGTGAAGAATATTTAACAATTTGTTCCCGTAAATTTACTCAGCTATACTAACCAGCGACTTAACTTGAACAAGATTTACCAAATTTAATCCAATCCCGATACTTAAAAATAATAGCCCTAATATAGCAATACCGTTTGGTTAAGGATTTTTGTAGGTTGGGTTAAGCGACAGCGCAACCCAACAAATGCTTTT
>NZ_JAYGHA010000066.1:0-7102 GCF_034931405.1 Anabaena sp. UHCC 0451
CCCGTGTTGATCTAGAGTTTGGGCTGGGATATAAGTTTGTATAAGGGCAAATCCTTGATAAGCAGGTGACTTGACATCAAAATAGTTGAGATAGCGCGGGATAGAAGGATGTGATAAAGATTTTAAAGTTTGGGCTTCTCGCTCAAACAGCTTCAGATCATCCCATTGAAAATCACTACCGAAAGAAAGTAACTTGATAATTACCAAGTCACCAGTTACCAAGTCACGCGCTAATAAAGTTCTTCGTCCTGACTTTTTACCTAACTGCTGTTGAACTTCATAGCGATTTGCCAATACTTCTTTATTTATCATGATTACTTGTAAAGATGAATTTAAAAGGGTTTCACAAGCTATGACATATATTAGGGGTTAAACAGGATTTTCCCCCCTAATCTCTAATCTCTAATCTCTAATCTCTAATCCCTAGTATAGTCTTATGCCTTCCCAACTTTGGCCTTACATTACCCCTGGTATTCCTGATGAGTTGTTTGAGAATTTACCAGGTATTCCCCTGAGTCAGCGAGAATTACGATTATTGTTAATTTCCCAACTGCGGCTAAAACCAGATTCAGTGTTGTGGGATATTGGTGCGGGAACAGGTACAATTCCTGTTGAGGTCGGGTTGTTGTGTCCACAGGGACGAGTGATTGCAGTAGAAAGAGATGAAGAAGTGGCTAATTTGATTAAACGCAACTGCGATCGCTTTGAGGTAAAAAATGTGGCAGTAATTGAAGGCAGCGCCCCAGAGTGTTTACATGATATTAAACCGACTCCTGACTGTATTTGTATAGAAGGGGGAAGACCCATCCAGGAAATTTTACAAGCTGTCTGGCTTTATTTGCCTTTATCCGGTCGGGTCGTCGCTACAGCTGCTAATCTAGAAAGTCTGTATGCTATTTCCCAAAGCTTTTCTCAATTAAGAGCCAGAAATATTGAAGTTGTGCAGTCTGCGGTTAACCGTTTAGAAACACGCGGTTTTTCTCAAACCTTTGTTGCTGCTGATCCTATTTTTATTGTCAGTGGTGAGAAACTAGATTAAATTTGTTCGGTTTTCGGTTTTGGACTCAATCCAAAATCTAAAATCTAAAATCCAAAAATACTATTATGCCTTGGTCTCGAATTATTAGTGGAGTTATTGCGATCGCCCTTGCTTTATCTTCAACCCTGTTAGGGGGTTGGTATTTTACCATATCTATCGCGATTGTTGTTTTTTTAGGTCAACAGGAATATTTTAATTTAGTTCGAGCCAGAGGTATAGCTCCCGCTGCTAAAACTACTATGTTTGTCAGTCAAATTTTATTAGCAATTTGTACTCTCGATGGTAGTTTAGCTGATGCTGTCATGCCCTTAGCAGGAACATTTATTTGTTTTTATCTGCTGTTTCAACCCCAATTTGCTACCATTGCGGACATTTCTGCTTCAATTATGGGGTTATTTTATGTCGGTTATTTACCGAGTTACTGGGTGCGGTTGCGAAATCTTAATAGTACAGATATTATTGGCAATCTTCCCTTGGGTGGTTTTTGGCCTAACAACTGGAATGAAATTTTCACACAGGGAAATTTAGATGCTCTACCACAGGGTTTAACATTTACAATTTTAACTTTTTTATGTATTTGGGCTGCTGATATTGGTGCTTATATTTTTGGTAAATTTTTCGGTAAAACCCGTTTATCAGATATCAGTCCGAAAAAAACTGTAGAAGGTGCAATTTTTGGCATCACAGCCAGTATTATAGTAGCTTTAATAGGCGCTTATTTTCTCCATTTACCTTACGCGCTAATTACTGGTTTAACCTTGGGTTTATTGATTGGTATTGCTAGTCTTTTAGGTGATCTGACCGAATCTATGCTCAAACGAGACGCAGGAGTGAAAGATTCAGGACAGTTGATTCCCGGTCATGGTGGTATATTAGACCGGACTGATAGTTATATTTTTACAGCCCCTTTAGTTTACTATTTTGTAACTCTGATTTTGCCTTTGTTAAGGTAATTGGTAAAGAAGGGAACAGGGAACAGGGAACAGAAGGCAAGAGGCAAGAGGCAAGAGGCAAAAGTTAATATTCTCCCCCTGCTTCCCCCGCTTTCTTCACTGTCACCTGTCACCTGTCCCCAATCCCCAATCCCCAATCCCCAATCCCCAATCCCCAATCCCCAATCCCCAATCCCCAATCCCCAATCCCTAAATTAAGGGTTGACGTTGATGCGTCCACGACATAATATTTGGCTAGATTTCAACGTTAGTTCTTGGAGATCAACATCTGAGCCAAGGTCTAAATGGTATCCAGAATTATTTTCTAAAATGGGTTCTTGATTATACAGAACTTTAATCTGTGTTAATTGTAGTTCTTGACCACTGAGTAGTTCTAAACCCACAGCAATTTCTAAAGATGAGGATTCACTTTCAGTTAAAGAAATGCCATACAGCATTAAACGCTGATTGTCAAGGGTGATTTTCTGCCAAGAAATAGCCTTGGATTTTTCCCATTGTTCTGGTAATAGTTGAACCAGTACATCATTTAATGCAGTTGATAATAATTTAGATGAGAGGGAGTTGTTCAAATCCTGTTCTTCTACCACCATTTCAGCAACCAACGGCACTATTTCTAATAGTCGCAAGGGCTTACCCTTAAGTACAGAGGCAATGTTTATTTGTATATTCTCAGCCCGTAATTGAATACGTGTAACATGAATACCTTGATAAACTGCATTAGTAGCAAAAATAGATACAGAAGGAATACAACCAGAAAGCAGTTGGCGATCGCTTGCTCCCATCTCAATCTCAATCTGAGATACTTCTGTTAATTGTGTTCTGAGCCATAGCTTGATCGCTGATGTCAAAGCTTTAGTAATTAATCGGATTTTTTTACCATTTGCTGCTGGGGAAGTTTTATCTATCATGTAACCACTTAATCTGGTATTTTTGCTGAAAAAATCGGAGAACCTTAATCAGTTCTTAAATATAAAACTTATGCCTATTAACTACAAAATGAGAGAATGAGATTCTGGGTATTAAATTAGGAAACAGCAAACAGATTGATAATTAACAACTGAGAAAGGAAGAAGCAATTTTTACATGGAGGTCAGGGTACAAAAAATAATTTCTCAATGGGGTATTGCCTCACGTCGTGAAGCTGAAGAGATGATTAAGCAATCACGAGTCAAGATAAATGGGATTTTGGCACATTTAGGGCAAAAAGTCGATCCCCAACGAGACACTATCTGTATTGATGGTAAAACTGTATCTCAAAACCAGCGTCCGGCTTTAATTTATTTGTTACTACATAAACCACCTGGAGTAGTTTCCACCTGCAACGATCCCCAAGGAAGAACTACTGTTTTGGATCTACTGCCGCAACAATTACAACATGGTACTGGGATTCACCCAGTTGGGCGTTTAGATACAGATTCGACCGGGGCATTAATATTAACAAATGATGGGGACTTGACATTTGCGCTAACTCATCCTAGTCATAATATTTCTAAGACATATCATGTTGTAGTCAAAGGACATCCCCCAGAAACAGTTCTGAAGAGGTGGCGCGAAGGTGTTGTACTAGAAGGCAGAAAAACCCGCTCTGCTAAAGTAAGCTTAATTAAACCCTTGGCTAAACAAAGCAAATTAGAAATAATTTTGCAGGAAGGAAGAAATCGTCAGATTCGTCGTGTAGCTGAACAGTTAGGATATCCTGTTATCCAACTACATCGCACCGCCATCGGTTCAATTCAATTACAAACACCAAACGCTGGATTTCTGGATGTAGGTGACTATCGTCATCTCACCTCAGAAGAAATTATTTTTTTAAACGATCAGATAAAGCGGATACCTATTAATGATTAAGTTGAGTTAAGGAGTTGAAGACAAATCATGAACTGGCTCAGAAAAAAGGTTGAAAAGCCAAGCAAACCGTCCATAGAACAACAGCAGTCAGAAAAATTGACAGAATTGGGCGATCAGCTTGCGGCTTTGCGTGAACAACAGGGTTTATCACTAGATGAAATTGTGGCAGTGACGAGAATTCCTCGCAGATTATTGAACGCAATTGAAGTAGGTGATTTAGACGATTTACCAGAACCCATTTATATTCACGGTTTAATCAGACAATTTGCTGATGCACTGGGACTCAAAGGGGTAGAATTTGCCAGCCATTTTCCTGTTGGTTCTCCATCAGTGAGTTCTCAACGCGGTTGGCAACCTCAACCATTTTTTCAACTACGTCCTGTTCATCTTTACTTGCTTTACATTTTTGTAATTATTTGCTCTGTCAACGGATTATCTCAATTATTGAATCGAACTGCTCTACAAGCCAATAATAGCCAAAATCAACCAAAAGCACAGACAAGTTCTGATTTGACAACTGAAAAACTCCCAGCCCAGTATTTACAGAAAGTTAAAGCCGATCTCAACACTCCAGAAGCTCAATCTGTGGAGATTGGTGTCACCTTAAAGTCATCATCTTGGATTCGTGTGGTGGCTGATGGTAAAACCGAATTTGAGGGGGTTCTACCCAAAGGATCTCATCGCAATTGGAAAGCAACTGAGGAACTGACAGTGAAAACTGATAATGCTGGTGGTGTGTTGATGAGTGTTAATCAACAGGAGGCCAAGGAAATGGGAAAACCAGGGAAACCTGAAGAAATTAGGATTGCCGCTAAAGTCAAGTCTTAAACCGTTGTGTGTCTGTAGGGTTGGTTTAACAAAATCTAAAATTTATCACTGGAATGCAGCAGACTTTCGGAGACATTGCTGTTACCTGCCAATGTGAAATACGGCACATAACTAAAAATAGCTATGTTGCGTTTTTTGTTCCAATTAAGTTAAACCAGACCCTACCTAAGCACTAAGTTTTGATTACGTAATGATGATTCCTGCTTTATACTACGCACGCATAAATTGTTGATCAGGAATTTTTCGGAGCGCGTCCATAAAGTTTAGTTAAATTTTTTAAGCGATCGCTCAATTCCTGAGTTAAAACCCCTGACTGATAACGCCACTCCCAATTACCCTCAGCCGTACTGGGATAATTCATTCTGGCTTCGTTTCCCAATCCTAAAACATCTTGTAAAGGAATAATCGCTTGATTGGCGATGGAACTCAAAGCTAAACGAATTAAATCCCAGTTTATCCCATCAGGACTGATAGATCCCAAATACAACAACAAATTTTGCTTTTCGTAATCATTCGTAGTATTAAACCAGCCTAAAGTCGTATCGTTGTCATGAGTGCCGGTATAAACTACAGCATTACGCGGATAATTAAAGGGCAAAAACGGATTGCCGGGATCAGAACCAAAAGCAAAATGTAATACCTTCATACCGGGAAACTCAAATTGATCTCGCAGTGCTTCTACTTCTGGGGTAATAATTCCCAAGTCTTCGGCCAAGATGGGTAATTTGCCCAGCTTTTGTTTAATGGCTGCAAAAAAAGCTACGCCTGGTGCTTCTACCCATTCACCATTGATAGCAGTTTCTTCTCCTTGGGGTACAGCCCAATAAGCCTCAAAT
Organism: Anabaena sp. UHCC 0451; assembly: GCF_034931405.1. NCBI lineage: Bacteria > Bacillati > Cyanobacteriota > Cyanophyceae > Nostocales > Nostocaceae > Anabaena > Anabaena sp. UHCC 0451. Next base: position 5,505 of record NZ_JAYGHA010000066.1, read on the forward strand.
CCTCGGAAGTGGTCAATCCGAATTATATCTACATAATCCAGCATTGCTTCAAAACGTTGCACCCACCATTTGAAATCTTGTTTTTGCAACTCTTCCCAGTTGTAAACGGGGTTTCCCCAGAGTTGACCTGTGGCGCTAAAATAATCGGGTGGTACACCTGCCATTAAAGCTGCTGCTCCTGTTTCTTCATCTAAAGCGAAATTGTCGGGATTAGCCCACACATCCGCACTATCATGAGCTACATAAATGGGGATATCACCAATAATGTCTATGCCATTTTGATTAGCGTAATTTTTCAGTTCTGACCACTGACGGAAAAATTCATATTGGATGAACTTGTAATAGAATATTTCCTGTGCTAACTCTTGTTCTATCTGGGCTAATGCTGCTGGTTCGCGTTTTGCTAGTTCTTGTTTCCAGGTGTGCCAACTTGCTCCATTGTGGGCATCTTTGAGCGCCATAAACAGAGCATAATTATTCAGCCAATAGCCTCTAGTGTTACAAAAAGTGTGAAATGCTTTTCTTTGTAGATCAGTGGCATGATGTTTAAAGTGATCACAAGCTTTTTTGAGCAGATTTACTTTAATGGGGATAACTTGCTCAAAATCCACCTTATCAGCCGGAAATGCTGGTAAATTAGCAAAATCTTCTGTAACTAATAAACCTTCTTTTACCAGTTTTTCTGGACTAATTAAAAAGTAATTTCCTGCCATTGCTGAATAGCACATATAGGGAGAATTACCATAACCAGTGGGACCAAGAGGTAAGACTTGCCAATATTGCTGGTAGCTGTCTTTGAGAAAATCAATAAAATGATAGGCTTCTAAACCTAAATCCCCAATACCAAAGCGACTGGGGAAAGAACTAGGATGTAATAAAATTCCGCTGGATCTGGGAAAAGGCATAGTTAATGGTAAATATGAGTAGATTGTTTGTGAGGACTTACACAAATGTTACATTTAATTGATTTTTTAGTGTGTGCCAAATCTTAAAAATATGTTGATTCTTAACAATTTCATTAAATCTAACGTACTGTAATAAAATTTAGCGTAGTATAATAGTTAATACAGATAAATTCAAGTATAAAAGAAATAGGAGAATTGTAAATAAACACAAATATTTTTTGTGCAAGCTTGATACAGCAAAGAGTTCTAAAGTTACATTTCTGTCTAAGCAGTTTAAATTGATTCTCTGTTGAGGAGTTATATATGAATATTAAAATCGCACAATGGCGACCTGAGTATGAAACAGGAGATGTCATCATTGATTAGCAACACCAAAGCTTATTCAGTACCATTAACGCGCTGAATAGTGCTATGTTGGAAGGACAAGGCCAAGCGTTACTAGAAAAAACACTTCAGAGTTTAAAAGACTACACTACAATTCATTTTGACACTGAAGAAAAATTCATGCTAGACCATAAATATCCAGGTTATGTAGAACATAAAATGAAGCATGAAGCCCTAAAAGCCAAGGTTTTGAGCTTTGAGAAGGAAAATCACGATGACTTATCCAAGTTAACAAATGCAGTTTCTCACTTTTTAACCGATTGGTTAATTCATCACATTAAAGATGAAGACCTCAAGATGATTGTATTG
>NZ_JAYGHA010000067.1:0-6665 GCF_034931405.1 Anabaena sp. UHCC 0451
TTTTATTGCCAGTTCTATCTACCCCAGATAGTTTCTTTTGGCTTAAAATTCCTGAATATCAGGCAACTTCTGAAACTGTAATGTCTATAAAATTTTGGTGAATATCTCTATTTTGAGTATCATTCTTTTTGGAAATTGCCTCTTCCACAAGTTTTGCTACCCATTCCATCACTGCTAAATCTGACTTTTTAGCAGCATCTTGTATTAATGGTTGTAAGTGTGCTGGCAGTTGTAAAGTGAGGTTAAAAGTTTCTCGTAACGGGACTAAATTATTTCTGACTTCAGATGATTCTCCAAAGCGATAAGTCCAGTATTCACATTCTGCACCCCGTTGGTTGCCATCTTTCTCAACAAAACTTAACTTACCTAAGCGATCGCAATAAAAACTTTGGTGATCATCTTTTATCAACTCTTGACTAGAATGACGGCAATTCCAGCAACTACGGTTTAATGATTGCTCAGAATTATCAGTTGATTGCTGTTGTTGCTCAAAAGAGTGCTTTTGCCTAGATTTATTTGCTGAGTTCTCACGATGGTACTCTCTGGCTACTTGGGCAACATGATCAGCTGTAACTTTTCCATTGGGGGCTGTAGAAACTGCTTTAGCCCAAGCTTCGCGTTGTTTTTCTGGGGGTAGTGTTACTAAAGGTCTGATTTGGCGTTCGTTCGTAGGCAGAATTTGATTTTGTGATCCATGGGTCACATTTACAAAACTTTGTGATCCACAAGTTATAGTTTCAGGATTTTGTGATCCATGGATCACATTTACAAAACTTTGTGATCCACGGGTCACATTTTCATAAACCAATGCAGCTTGTATCAAGCGATAAGCAGACCGTCGGGACATTTCCCAACGGTTCAGGCAATATTCATCAAAGGTTTTGTAACTTTGCCGATAAAGCTGTTTATCTCGAATTTGACCCAAAGATTGTCCGATGTCCCAAAAAGCTCTTAAACCCTTTTCAATTCTGTCCTCTAATCTACCTAGTTCGACTGTTATGGCTTCGCCACGCAGGCTATCACCTTCATTCAGATGATCCGCGCTGTTTGATAGGTATTGATTAGCTGCCTGATTTTGTTCAGAGTTCGTCTCTAACCCTATTGGCTCAATATCTTCGGCAACAGTAAGATTTTGTGTATCCAAAAAAGTGGTAGAATTAGAAGATAACCCTGCTTGGTTCTCTCCTCCATTCATAGAGACTCGATTTAAGTCTGTTGTGTACGTCATAACTTTAGATTTGAGAGTGATGACACCTTGTTTATTGATAGATGCTTTCTCAAGTAGATTTTGTTACTTGCCCCCTGCAATATTAATAATCTTGCACAGCGCAATATAAGTTGCATCTAAATTTATAATTTCTTAACAATTGATGTTGACTAAGGTGGCACTAGGTCTCCCACTAAAACAGATGCAATAACCATTTCTATTCGATGCAGTTCAAGTTTTCATATAGCGGACTGGAGTTTTATAAAATATGCTTATATATACTATAATATTTACTGAGAAAGGCTTTGTCTTTATTCACTCAATCGCACACTGCCATAATCCTCTTTTATCAACATTAGATAAATTAATGAAGTTGCGTTATTTTAGCCAACGAAGAATTAAGGTTTTACCCTACTTTGACCGAAGAGGGATAAGTACGTAAAGTATGGAAAATTTCGTAATTGCTCAATAATTTAGGGCAAAAATGATTGTTCACTCCCCCCTCTAAAATTGTTGAACCCCTTGATTTATTGTTGAAGATAGGTGAAGAGAGCGAGCTAATGGGTAAATAGCTCAAGAAAAACCTCAAAAGACGCAAAATCGTTACCGATACGGTAGTTCTTCCCTAATTATTGAGCTAATACAAAATTTTAACTTCTTACCTAATAAGGGTGATAAAATGTATTTCTTAGGAACAGCCCAACTAGAATTGAGTAGTTAGGCACAATTTAATAAAAAACCTCTCTTCAAACCTTTATCTTGTGATATAAGGAGCTTTCACTTCCTTTTCAAGGAGTCGGAGGGTTAGGTTTGTCATATTTTTTATCGCTTATTTACTTACAACACCTGTTAGGGATGAATGAAACATATCGTGTTCTTATAATGATTTACCTGTTACCTGTTTGATTAGAACATTATTTGTCTTCGCCAATCCTATCAATTAAGTAAGTAAAACGTGCGATAAAAATTAACTGTTGTACTTGTTGAAAAAGCAAAAGTAAATTTTATAACTGGTAGAACCAGGTTTTCTACTATGCAAAAACGTCATAAACGATTGGTCGAGTTAATTGAACATTTATTAAAAGAAGGCTGGACTCAAACAACTTTATCTGTAGAAATCGGTGTTGATTTTTCAACTGTATATAGATGGTTGAAAGGTAAAGCCATTCCCGAAACTGACTCTAAAAATTTCTTGCGTTTAGCAAAATTGAGTGGTGGTGATAGTGAAACTCTGGAACAATACTTAGAAGGTTATATATCTCTATCTACTTACCTTCAAAATTTTGATTTGGACAAAAACTCATTAAATACTGTTACAACCAGCAATAAATATCCTGTTGAACAAATTAAGAAGGAAGTCATGGCACGAATTTATACCCTAGATCCAGTAGATATTGCTGATATAATCAACACAAGTGTAAAATTTTTAGCAGAAAGTAGCAAACCAGCTATAAGAGCATAAGCTAATTATTAATAGTATAGCTTGTGCTGTTAATTGTACCACTACCAAAAGATATAAAAAAGGTATCCCCTCAATAATTTGGGGGAGAGAGTTATTCAGGCATCCATGAGTAACCAAAAGAATTTAGAGAAGATTGTTCACGAATAATAGTTGCCAAAGAGGGAATATTGCCAAGTTGAGAAATGCGGTCACGCACATACTCAAAAAAGCTGATTCCTAACTTACGAGTAGTAGCAACAAGAGACATAAAAGTATCCCAAGCCTGAGTCCCTTCAAGAGTTTGAGTGGCATAACTAATATTACGGCGCTGCACCATCGTCCTGGCAGCTAACTCCGCCGGATTATTGTGCAAAGGCAATTCAGGATGCTCCAATACTAAAAGCAACTCTGAACTTTTGAGCAAAGTTAATCGTTTTCGTTCATCTAATTGTTGATAACCACTTTTAGTATCAAAAAGTTTCCAAAACTCAGACCGGAGTTTTTCAGCCGTTTGCTGACTGGGTGCATCTTTGTAAGCCAGCAAGTCTCGGTAGTAATCCCAGAAATCATCCAAGAAGTCATCAAGAGCCTTTTGATGACAAGCAACATAAGGAGTCAATTTCTTGTAATGTCGTCCTTCATGCACCCAGCACAAAGCTATACTATCAGTCAGGAGCTTGAACTGAGGAGCATCATCACAAACTAAAGTTTCTACCACTGGCCAATCAGTTTGTTGATGATAGAAAGCAATGGCTGCTGCTTCTGTAATCCGAGTCCTTTGCTGAGAACCCAGTTTAGATAGATATGTATCAAGTAGGGCATTAAACTCTGCCTCAGTGAACACAGTTTCTTGCGGTAATAATTTGAGTGCGGTTTTCCATTTTGTTGGTATTTGGAAAGCCTCCAACAAATCATAAGTAAGTTGATTCAGGATTAACTCCAGTTCCCGTTCGTTTTGCAAGACTCTCACCACACTTAGTCTATCTTTGGAGGCAGTGGTCAGGTAGATTGTATATAAAGGGTTGCACACTACATTAGTGGTGTAATTCACTCCACCCACCCGCGCACCAGTTTGGTCAAAGTGTTGCCAAGGACTACTCTCTAGTCCCGACGCATATATTTCACTTTTCTCGGTTTCAAATTCAGTCTGGTTTTTAATCAGTAAGTTCGATAAATATCCGGCTGAGATGGATATGCCAATATCTTCTAAAAACTCTAATAATTTACCTTGGGTCATGTTCCCCCCGTAGTATAGGCTAATCACTAAAGCTTTTATTCCAAGTCCGAATTCTCCTTCATAACCACAAGGTAGTTCGGCTAAATAGGTTTTTCCTGCTGACGGTGAGTAGTATTTCTCTTTCCGAAATAGTACGTTGTCTGTTTCCAGGATGATGTCTTGGATGATTACTTCTTGATACCCTTTAAACTCTGCGTCTGCTGGCAGTTTGTCTTGGGGGTACTTTACTATTTCTTCTCTATCTATTTTAATAGTCTCGTTCTTACTGCCTTTGCTGTGCTTTTTTGGAGTTTTTCGCTCTTTCTCTGATGACTGATTGTTGGTAAACCCTTTCTTGTTGGCTTTGATGTCTGGCTTACCTTGTTCTCCTTTGAGACGGTTGTTTTCGTCTTTTAACTGTTGATTTTCTGCTCGTAATTCTTTAACTTCTGCTTGTAATTGTTCTATTAAGTTCAGTAATATTTCTACTGTCCGACGCATTGATTCGTCTGCAATCCCTTTTGGCTCGATGGTTTGCAGTATCTCCTCTCCTGATTTCTTACTCGAATCTAGTTTTTGCGTCATGTGTCATATTCTATTATATTCTGTGTCCCTTGCTTACCTTTTTTTCTCTCCTACCCCTACTTATTGAGCGGATACCTTTTAGCCTTGATGGGCAAATGATTGCTTCTGCTGATTGGGATGGCACAATCAAACTTTGGAATCGTGATGGTCAACTACTTACAACTTTAGAAAAACGAAGTAATAAAGTTTCCAGTATTAGCTTTAGTCCTGATACTCAAATACTTGCTGCTGCCAGTAATAAAGGAGTAATTTTATGGAACTTCAATTTAAATGACTTGGTAGTACGTGGTTGTAGTTGGTTACATGATTATTTAATGAATAACTCTAATGTTCAAGAAGAGCAGAATTTCTGCAATGACAGATGAATAAGTAGTAAGTAATAGACCTCCTACAAAAATATTTTATGATACAATATAGCTATATAGGGGTCAACCGTGATCAAACTGGCTATTTTATAGGCTAACTGATTCAGTTATGGGGTTCGATTTTTTCCTGGATTACTTCTTCAATCTCTGCTAGTTTCTTGCGAAGGACTTCCTGAAACTCCATTAATTGAGAAACCTCAACTTTCTTCAGCGCGTCCCCAGAAACTTTATACAAAGAGCGTGTTGCCGTAGTCATTGGTTTAACTTGTTTTTCGATTTTTTCAGCGTCGGTACTTTGTGAAGCGATCGCTTCAGTTACTAATTGCCGTGTTTTTTGCACAGATAATTTTTCTGCTAACACCTTTTGGGTGATATGGGTTCTAATTTCTTCTGCCTCTGATTCTGGTACTCCCAAATTTTTCGCTGACAGTTTTTGTAACGCTATGGCATGAACACCTTTAAGACCAGAAGACCTAATTGCAGCTTTCAAGTCTTCCGCTAAAGTAAGCATCGGAAAAATATTAGCATCAATAGAAGCGGGATTGAGTTGTAAATCTAAAAGTACAGTGAAAATTGCCGCTTCTCGTTCATCTAAGTCCAAAATAGCTAAACCTTGTTGTTGCTCTTCCGGTGTTACCGTAATCAGTCCAACAACAGAATTCATTCGTTTTTGTGCATTCAACCGTCGCACTACTGTTGAGAGAATACGGGGAATATCTTGAGGTTCTAAACCAGTATTAATTGCCAACTCCCGCACAATGGCTTCAGCTTTATCCAGAGGATTGAGGTCTTCCCGATGTAAAGAAGTAATTAAAGCTTTACGATGCAAAGCATCAGGTTCAGGAATAATCACAGCTTGCAGATTTTCCCAACCCAAGTTTTTAGCACTGCGCCAACGTCGTTCACCATCAAAGATAACTAAGTGTTCCCGTTGAATTAAAATAATTGGTTCTAGTTGTCCATCTGATACCAGAGAACGAGACATAGACTCAATACTTTCTGATAAAAATGTTTGTCTCGGTTGCTCTGGGTTGGCTTGAATTTTTTCTAAAGAAATAGATTGGATGCCTGATTGTGACTGAAGTTGCGCCCTGAGAGTTTGTAGCTGAGTTTCTAACTCACTTGATCCTTGAGAGCGAAGTTCTTCTATTTCGGCTTTTAGGCGTTGAATTTCTGCCTCAGCTTCTGATAATTGTTGGGATTGCTTTGCGCCTGAAAAATAGTTGGTGAGGTCAGGAGATTTGCGGGTGGTCATAAGTTAGCACAGATTTAATTTGCACATTGAGACAATGATTGAGCAGGGGAGAGGATTTAAAACTTGTAGCCAAAATCAAAAAGGTACAACTTTTGGGTGTGACAGATTAGTTAAACTTTGACGCTTTCTTTACTTTTGCTGCCAATTAAAGTGGCTAATTTTGAAGCAATTTCTTTAAAGTCATCCTTTGCTTGATGACTAGGACGGTGAATAGCTAATGGTAATCCTTGTCCACTGGCGTTAACAAATTCAGCACTATCCCGAATTTCTGAAAAAGCATGGATATTCATCTGCTCTAATTGAGATGGTAAAGCAGCCAACATTTGTCTATGGGCGGCACGTCGAGCATCGTATTGGTTGGGAACAAAGCCGAGAATTTCTGGTGTGGGTTTTAAGCGTAAATGCTTGCAATGGTAGTAATACCATTCCAGTAAATGAGCCGCTCCTTGAATTGATTTTGGCTCTAGCTGGACAGGGATAATTATGTGTGTACTGGCTGCTAGTGCCATTAAAGGTAATGGACCCAGGGTAGCTGGACAATCAAAGATCATCAAATCATGTTCTAGAGGATAGTCAGTTAAGCGATCGCCTAATAA
>NZ_JAYGHA010000068.1:0-5600 GCF_034931405.1 Anabaena sp. UHCC 0451
CTTCCGCACTTCGTGCCGCTTCGCTAACATCGACCAACATTGCTAATTTTGCTACGCTCAATGAAAGCGCGTGGGTCAATCCTAACAATCTTGTAAATATAGCAGAAGGCAAGAGGCAAGAGGCAAAAGGCAAGAGTGAAACCCTTGCTATTATTAAGTTTCACGGATCAATAATGTCCTAATCATCCTGGCTACAGCTATATCTGTCTATATGTGTATATTTTTGTCTATAAACTATAAGTTTGTTAGCTAGGAAATAACTCTATTCCCAACTACCCAACTATGAATTACGAATTATTTCTTGGGAGTGAGCTTCTGGTATTAGGGAACTCAGATGAGAAGTAACTTGACTGTAACGACGGGTAATAAGTAGTGAAGAACGGCATTGAATGGCTAATTCATCTGTGTATCTTCCTAGAGTTTGTCTTTCAATACCCCAGGCGCGACTCGTGCCAGCAATGGTTAAGTCAACATTTTCTGAGGCAGCAACTACCGCTTGTATGGGTTCTGGGGCAGTTACAGTTTTGATTTCTATGCGATCGCGTACAGTTGCTGGTAATTTCTCAATCATGCCGTGCAGTTCATAACTCAATTCATCTTGGTTGTGATTTCCGGTGAAAACTTGTAAAATCTGCAACATACAGGTATCACGATTGATCAGCAGTCTGAGAGCAAGTATGAGAGCTAAATCATCATGAATATTTGCGGAGTAGGGAACTAGTAAACTTTCTAAGCGATCGCCTCCTTTATCTATAAATACAGCCACATCTACTGGTGCGGTGGTGAGAATTTGCCCAACTCTGCCACCCAAGCGATTATTACTAAAGGCTGGACGATGCCAACCAACAAGAATTAAGTCTGGTTGTTCAATTTGGGCGATCTGGGCTGTTTCTCTGGCGACATTGCTAGATATACGAACGATAGGATGTATGTAAGATCCTGTAATTGTCGGTTTTAAGGTATCAATTAATTCTTCGAGTTGTTGACGACGCTCGGCAATTAAGCGGTTAGCTTCTGTTGGGGTACTTTCAAAACCGTAGTTTTCTTCTAATTCAATTAAGCTGAGAGGATTGATAACAGCCGGTTGTCGATGATTGAGAGCTATAGCTACTGCTAATTGTAGTAAACCTTTTTGAGTGCTGGGGTTAGCTACGGGGACTAAAATCCGGTAGGAGGTAATGAAGGATTCAATACTTTCTATGACTTTTGTATCTGTTTCCTGTTCTGGTTCTGGTTCTATGACATCTAACTTGATCAATCGTTTCGGATATGTCCATTCTAATAATGGTGATGTCATAAATGTTGTCACCAAGGCCATAACTACCAACATGGTAAATAGCAAAGGTGAAATTACACCCAATTCTAAACCGATATTTAAAACTATTAATTCTGTTAAACCACGAGTATTCATTAACCAACCCAGGGCTGATGCTTCGCGTTTGTTAATGCCACTGAGACGGGCTGCAAAATAAGCACCGAAATATTTACCTGCGATCGCTACTCCTAAAACTAATGCACACAATAGCCATAATTCAGGACGGTTGAGTAAACCAATTTGTGTCCTTAAACCGCTGTAGACAAAAAACACAGGAAGCAGAAATATCAGGACGAAATCTTCAGTTTTTATAGCTAATTCTCTGACTAGTGCTGCATCTTTGGGCATAACTGCACCTAATAAGAATGCACCAAAAATTAGGTGAATACCGATAAATTCAGTCATGAGAGCAGAAGCGATAACTCCCATATAAATCAAAGCTAGTAGATATTGGCTTAACCTGCCAGTGCGGCGATAATGGGTAATGAGTCGTTTGAGAAACCAACGCCCGACGGTGAACATAAAACCAATGTAAATGAGGCTGGAAATAATGGTGAAGATGGCTTTTTGATCAAAGCTACCATTCCGAGCAACTGCGATCGCTACTGCTAAAATACACCAGGCGGTGACATCATCAACGGCAGCGCAAGTTAAAGCTAATGTCCCTAAACGTGTTCCCTGTAAATTATTTTCAGTGATAATTCTTGCCAATACAGGAAAGGCTGTAATTGACATAGTCGCGCCCAAAAATAAGGCAAAAGCGGTAAAAGAAACTGTAGCATTAGAAACTAAAGGATACAGCAGTAAAGATAGAATTCCTGCTAGAGAAAACGGCACAATGATGCTGATATTGGAAATGAGAATTGCGGCTTGTAAGTTACTGCCGAGATATTTAGGATTTAGCTCTAAACCAATTAAAAACATGAAAAATATTAGTCCTACCTGAGATAAAATATTCAGGAAAGGAATAGCTTCTGGTGGAAATAGGGTAGCTGCTGCATGGGGAGCAATTAAACCAAATAATGATGGGCCTAACATTATACCAGCAACTATTTCGCCAATTACCAATGGTTGTTTGATTGACCGAAATGCCAATCCTACTAGGCGTGACATTCCCATCACAATCAATACTTCAATCAGAACTAGAATAACTGTGTGCATATTTTCCTCTCTACAGGCTATCCGGGTTCCCTAAGATGATTCTTTAAAGGATGGCAAAATGTCAACCTTGTTAGACAAAATACAGGTGTATTATACACATTTGTGATATTAATTATTGTTAAGCTTAAATTTATAATTTATAGTTTAAACAGTTTTATAGCTACTAAGTGTTAGGCAAAAATCACCAATCTGAGTCAATAAAAAGAGACAATTTTAGCAAATCGCAAAATTACATAGATAAAAATAATTAAATGTGAAATATCAACCAAAAAAGTCTCTTGGTTATAGGCAGCAGCAACAAGCCTGTTACCTACTATTTCCTGCCTTTTACACCCATTACGCTTGTTTTATGTAAATATGTAGTTAAATTTTGTTAAGATTAAAGACGGCGTTAGCTTTTCCTCCCTAAATACCTATCCCCTACCTGAGACAGACTTCATGCTGCGACTAGAACATATCAGTAAAATTTATCCTACAGGCGAAGTTCTTAAAGATATCAACTGGGAAGTCAAACCAGGCGATCGCATCGGCCTAGTCGGCGTTAACGGTGCAGGAAAGTCCACCCAACTGAAAATCATATCTGGGGAAATGGAACCCACTTCAGGGCAAATTATCCGCCCTAACAGTCTGCATATAGCCTACCTGAACCAAGAGTTTGAAGTAGATCCGACCCGCACCGTTAATGAAGAATTTTGGACAGTATTTAAGGAAGCAAACCAAGTACAGTTAGCTTTGGCGCAGGTGCATCGAGATATGGAAACCGCTACGCCGGAGGAACTAGATGAACTGATTCATCAAATGGATCGCTGGCAACGCCAATTTGAAGCTTTGGATGGTTACAGCTTAGATACCCGTATTGGTAAAATTTTACCCGAAATGGGATTTCAGCTGGAGGATGGCGATCGCCTGGTTAGCGCCTTTTCCGGTGGTTGGCAAATGCGGATGAGTTTAGGTAAAATCCTCCTGCAAAAGCCAGATTTGTTACTGCTGGACGAACCGACAAACCACTTAGACTTAGAAACCATTGAATGGTTAGAAAATTACCTGAGAGGGCTAATCACTCCCATGGTGATAGTTTCCCATGACCGGGAATTTCTAGACAGACTCTGCACACAAATCGTAGAAACTGAACGTGGCGTTTCTAGTACATACCTCGGTAATTACTCATCCTACCTACAACAAAAAGCGGAAAATCAATCAGCACAACTTAACGCCTTTGAACGCCAGCAGAAAGAATTAGAAAAGCAACAGGCATTTGTAGATAAATTCCGTGCTAGTGCCACCCGTAGTACCCAAGCGAAAAGCAGAGAAAAGCAATTAGATAAAATTGAAAGAATCGAAGCACCAATTGCCGGAGTCAGAACACTACATTTTCGTTTTCCTCCCGCACCTCGTAGTGGACGGGAAGTGGTAGAAATCAAAGAATTAACTCATGTTTATGGTGAGAAAATTCTGTTTTTAGGTGCAAATCTGCTGATTGAAAGAGGAGATAGAATTGCTTTCTTGGGTCCCAACGGTGCGGGTAAATCTACACTGTTGAAAATTATTATGGGTGTAGAACCAGCAACAGAAGGAATGGTGAAACTAGGCGATCATAATGTTATCCCTGGTTACTTCGAGCAGAACCAAGCAGAAGCTTTGGACTTAAACAAAACCGTCATGGAAACAATTCATGATGAAGTTCCCGACTGGACAAACGAAGAAGTCCGCACACTATTAGGAAGGTTTTTATTTACTGGTGACACAGTATTTAAAAAAGTTGGGGCGTTAAGCGGTGGAGAAAAAGCTCGTTTAGCATTAGCGAAAATGCTGTTGCGTCCAGCGAATTTACTCATTTTAGATGAGCCTACCAACCACTTAGATATTCCTGCTAAGGAAATGATGGAAGAAGCCTTGCAGAACTATGATGGTACGGCGATTGTAGTTTCCCACGACCGTTATTTTATCTCCCAGGTAGCTAACAAAATCGTGGAAATTCGTGATGGTGAATTCCGAGTTTATTTAGGAGATTATCATTACTACCTGAATAAAATTGAGGAAGAGAAAGAACAAGCGAAATTAGCAGCAATAGAAGCAGAGAAAGCCGCGAAAAAAGCGGCTAAAGCGTCTAAGGCTGGGGCTAAGAGAAAGTAAGATATTGAGTTTTGATAACTCATATATAAGTTCAAATCCCTAATTTCTTGAAGAAGTTGGGGATTTGGTCTTTACTTGATTTATTTAATCACAACCCCACGCACAAGATAAAATAAGAACAAATCAACAAGAGGCAGTCTTTATGGCAACCCAAATCAGTGAAATAAAATCTCCCACTGAACTGGTAATCTCTTGGGAAGCCTTACCCGATGATTTTCAGTTAGAGGATGAACCGGTGGAAAATACAGGACAGCCAATTTTGGCTGGTGCTTTGCCAGAAAGCTTAGAAATTGCGGGTTTTATTCAACCGCAGATGTTGATAGCCTCGAATTTTGCTTTATGTGCCACATTAGATGGTCAATTTATCGCTAAAGCACCTGATTGGCTATATATTCCCTCGGTTAAAGAGATTGTACCTGAACGCAAAAGCTACACACCCAATTTAGAAGGGGATTTTCCGGCTATAGTCATAGAATTTTTATCTGATACTGAAGGTGGAGAATATTCTGTTAAGCGAACATATCCACCAGGAAAATGGTTTTTTTATGAGCAAATTTTGCAAGTTCCTATTTATGTAATTTTTGATCCAGATGGCGGTTTATTAGAATTTTATCAACTAGAAAATGGTCGCTATGAGTTAAAGCAAGCAAATGAAAATGGTCTGCATTGGATTGATGCAATGGGTCTATTTTTAGGAACTTGGAGAGGAGAAAAAGAAGCCAGAACAGGGTATTGGTTAAGATGGTGGGATAAAGCGGGTAATTTATTACCTTGGTCTGTAGAAAAAATTGCAGAAGAACGTCAGGAAAAAGAACGACTAATAGCTTATTTAAAATCCCAGGGTATTGATCCGAATAATTTACCCACCGGAACGACTTAGTTATAGATGTCAGGGTTTAGGTTTAGTTTTGCTAAACCCTTGCAGTGCTTATAATATATCTAATGTTATAATCAATCCTCAGTCACCATAAAAACAACTCAAGAGCCAATG
>NZ_JAYGHA010000069.1:0-5513 GCF_034931405.1 Anabaena sp. UHCC 0451
CCCGTTACGTTGTAGGAACTGCGAATACTGCTACTGTTAATTTGGCTGATAATGATAAACCGACTATTACTATCAGTGCTACCGATGCCAATGCGGCAGAAACTGTTACAGGACAAGCTGCAAATCCTGGTAGATTTACTCTGACGCGTACAGGAAATAAATCTGCACCTTTGACTGTTAATTATACCGTTGTGGGTACAGCTACTAATGGGGTTGATTATCAATCATTAACTAAGAGTGTGACTTTTGCTGCGGGTTCTGCTACGGCAATAATTAATGTCAATGTTAAAGATGATGCTGTCTATGAGGGGAATGAGACAGTTATTGTCAATTTGGCTAGTAGTGCAAATTACAGTTTAGGAACTGCGAAAACTGCGACTGTTAATTTAGTTGATAATGATTCGGCAACTACTATTAAACCTACTGTTACTATTAGTGCTAGTGATGGAAATGCAGGGGAAATCTTAACTGGACTAACTGCCAATCCTGGTAGGTTTAAACTGACAAGAACTGGAGATTTAAGTTCATCTTTGACGGTTAATTATTCTGTTGCGGGTACGGCTACTAATGGGGTTGATTATCAATCATTAAGTGGTACGACTACTTTCTCTGCTGGTGCATCGACGGCTTTGATTAATGTTAATCCTGTTGATGATGCTTTGGTTGAGGGAAATGAGACGGTTATTGTGACTTTAGCTAGTAGTGCGAATTATGTTTTGGGTACTGCTAAAAGTGCAACTGTGAATATTGCTGATAATGATCCTGCACCTTTTATTACTGTTACTTCACCCAATGGAGGAGAATCATTAGTTATTGGTGCAAATAATAATCTAACTTGGGCGGATAATATCGCTGAAAATGTCAAGATTGACCTATATAAAGGGGGAGTTTATAACCGCACAATTTTCAGTTCAATTTTATCAGATGGTAGTGAAAGTTGGACTTTACCTAGTAATTTAGTAGCTGGTGCTGATTATCAAATTAAGATTAGTAGTGTGAATAATGCTGGTCTTTGGGATTTCAGTAATAGCAATTTTACATTTAATTTAGTACCTTCTGATTATGCTGGCAATAGTTTAACTCAAGCCCGCAATATCGGTACTTTGATGAATACACAAAATTTTAGTGATTTTGTAGGCGATACTGATACTAATGACTATTATAGATTTAGTGTTAGTAGTCCGAGTAATTTTAATTTGTCGCTCAGTGGTTTGAGTGGTAATGCAGATGTGCAGCTAATTCAAGATATTAATGGCAATTCTCAGGTGGATGCTCATGAAATCCTGGGAAGTTCAATCCTGACAGGTAGTTCAATAGAATCAATCAACGTATCTTTATTTTCTGGTAACTATTATGTTCGGATATATCCAAGCGGAAATGGCATAAATACTAACTACAATATCAGTCTTTCTGCTACTTCTTTGGGTAACTATGATTATACCGATTCTTCACCTACTAATAACACCTACTACGATATACCTGTAACTCGCTCTTTCTTTAATAGTAGTGGAATTGGTGTATATCAGAGTCAGTATGGTACTTTTCTGATGTATGGTTCTATAGCTGACTATTATTCCAATAACCAATATGCTAATCCAGATACAACTAATGGATTATCGGATGTTTACTCCGGTTTAGGTTTGCCAACTTCACCCATTTACAAACAAGCTGATGGTAGTTCTGTTATGGAATTTGAAGGGGGTAAATTAACTAATTTAAATGGTATTGTCACCGCAACTTATAATCAAAAGTCTAGTAGCTTTGCTTTAGTTGGAAAAGGTGCGCCTAATGGTACAGAGTTACAATGGAAAAATGATTACAGTTATTGGAGTAAGAATGTAGGTACTCCAACTAGCGAGGTACGTTTTGTTAATGGTGGATGGGTACAAGATTTTGCCGATAGCCAAGGAAATATAATTAATATTTTCTCTGTGAAAGATGGTCAGCAACTAACTCAAGGTGGACCATATCGAGTACAAGGAGCAATGTTATATTTCTATCGCTTGGTTGGTGGATATGAAAGGCAAAATGGTGGGTTAGGATTTGCAACACAAGTAGAGGAGAAATATAATTTTAATGGTTACAAACATTATCAAAGCTTTGATAAGGGGTTTCTTGGTATCACTTTTGATGATCGAGTGATTATTCAAGATTGGCAGGGTAAAACTATATATTCTGAAGTATCTGCTAATAATTGGAAAGCAGAATATTTCAATAACCGCGATTTAACAGGTAGTCCTACATGGATAGAAGATTTAGGTTCTGGTAGCCAAGATTTCTCCCGTAATTGGGGAAATGGCGCACCTACAAATACTCCTGTGGATAATTTTTCTGGGCGGTTCACAACTACACGATATTTTGCGCCAGGATTGTATCATATTACAGTTAATGGTGATGATGGGGTACAAGCTTGGATTGGTAATGAACGGTTAATTGGTCAATGGAATGATTTTGCTGGTACTTATTCTGGTTATTTCCGTTCAACAGGTGGGTATTATGCAGTGAAAGTTGAACATAAAGAAATAAGTGGTGGTGCTGGCGTTGGTTTCAAAATTGAAGAACATCAGGCTTTTATAGATAGTGCTGATAGCACTACATCATGGGCTGGAGGTATTTACCATTGGTATGGACAAGGTACTGCACCATCCTTTGATGTTATTCGTGATCAGGGTAATCTGATTGGATATGTTAATTTAGGCTCTAATGTCCGCAGTGATGGCAAAATTGGTATTAATGCTAATTGGGGACAAGGTGCGCCTAATGGTGATAACGCTCGTCTCCCTCATAATTTCTTTGGGATGACGGCCTGGACTCTACAATATTTTGATGGTAGCGAATATAAATTCCGCGTGCGTGGAGATGATGGTTTCCACCTCTTTGCAAATAATGTTTGGGGACAAGGCGGAGTATACAATATCACACCTGCTAATCAATGGGTATACGCTCATAGTGACTATTATGAGGTGAAATACACTTTACCTGCGGGTTGGTATGATGTTGGTTATGATATGTGGGAAGGTGACGGGGACACTTATATTGATATGTCTTGGGAGAAGGTTGTGGTAGCGCCAACTGGATATTATTCTGAACTTAATACCCTTAGCGAGTCCCAATGGGATCAACAAAGTGGAGATGATAACCAATTCCGACCAGATTCACCATATGGAGGTGGAGATCAACGTGGGAAAACAGATGACCGAATTGAGCAAATCTACACCGATTTATCTAATACTATTTTTGGCACACGGTATCACATGACATCAGGCTATTTATACGATCAAAGCTACTACAATGAGACTGGGAAATGGCACGCAGGAATTGATATAGGGGCAGGTTATCAAACACCAATTAAGGCAGTGATTGGTGGTTCTGTTGCATGGATACACGGTTCTGAAGATGGTTATGTTTTTGTAGGCATTAATTCTGATGATGGTCGTCAATGGGTTTATGGACATTTAAAATCTACCAGTGGTCTATCGAATGGCAAACGAATTAATGCGGGAGACACTGTTGGTTTAGTTGGTTACTATAGTGGTGCGCCACATTTGCATCTTGAAGTCCGAACATCTAATCAAGGAACGGGAGGCGCAAATGCTAATCAACAATTCCTCAGAGACGTTACAATGAGTCCACTTCAGGCATATTGGCAATGGAAAAACCGATAGAATTAAGCTGTTGTGCTTTTTCCCAAGGCTTAATTGTTGAAAAGACCTGTGTAGGTGGTAGGGGTTTAGCAATGCTAAACCCCCAACAATATCAGGTACAATACCAGCGAATACCATGTAATTTCCCCATCCAAAAATGTCGAAAATTAAGATAATTCAGCAACATCAAAATCATTGTAGATTTGTCACTCTTAGTTAGTCGTTGGGTAAGGGTTTAGCAATGCTAAACCCTTACGTTTGAACATAATTGTCGAGCGATCGCTCTTTTAGTTGATGTGAGGAGCAATAGCGAAGCGCTCCGTAGGAATCGCTGTTTGGGGATCTGGGAGTGCGATCACCTTTTTGGGATATGAGAGAGCGATCGCTGTTTTGGGATGATGGGGTGCGATCGCTGTTTGGGATGTGGGGACGCGATCGCTTTTAGGGATGTGAGGAGAGCGATCGCTGTTGTGGGGATGATGGGGAGGGCAATAGCGCAAGCACTGAATTGTCAGTTCGCTGTTGGGATATGAGCAAAACTTTAAAAAGAACGATACCATTAAAATAAGTCTAACCAAGTAAGTACAGCAATGAAAATATCAGCATTCCAGCAAGCTATTGAATCAGTCGAAAGTTTATCTTTAGAAGACCAAGAAATATTACTTGATCTTCTTCAAAAACGACTGCACCAAGAAAAAAGAACCAAACTATCCCAAGAAATTACAGAAGTTCGCCAAGAATTTACTGAAGGAAACTTTAAATTTGGTTCAGTCAATCAATTTTTAGCAGAAGTCGATCAACCATGAATATTGGCTGGACTCCCAAATCATTGCGCTCTTTTAAACGTCTAATTCGTAAAGATCCAAATCTTCGATCTTTGATTGAACAAACATTGTTGCAATTAGCTGAAGATCCTTTTTATCCTAGCTTACGAACTCACAAACTCAAAGGCGATTTAGCTAATGTCTGGTCTTGTTCAATTGACTATAATTACCGTATTTTGTTTGAATTTGTCGAAAATATTGAAGACGAACAAGACGCTATTTTGCTCCTCAATTTGGGAACTCATGATGAAGTTTATTAATACTGATTTTTAGAGATGCGCGATAGCGTCTCGATAGCGATAGTGTGACATAGGAATCGCTGTTTGGGGTGTGGGGATGCGATAGCGCAAGCGCACCGAAGGTATCGCCTATTTGGGAGATGTGGGAGTGCGATAGCGAAGCGCTCCGTAGGAATCACTTTTTGGGATGTGGGGTGGTGCGATCGCCTTTTTGGGATATGAGAGAGCGATCGCTTTGATGCTGTTAGGAATGGTAAAGGAAATAAATTCAGCTATAATACAAGTAACAAGCGAGCAAAGACTAGGAAAATAGATATGATTACTGTAGAATTTCAAACCACTATTGAAAATGGGATGATAAAAATTCCCGAACAGTATCAACAACAGTTAAAACAACCCAATATAGTTAAAGTCACTCTTCAACAAGAAGCCTCTGAACAGTCTGAAAATTACCTCCAATATTTATTGGAAAATCCTTTAAATATAGAACAATTAACTCCAATGAAACGAGAAGAAATTTACGAAAAAGAATAGAAATATGACGATTTTTTTAGATTCAAATATCTGGATATATGCACTTAATCAGAGTCAAGATATCAGAAAACATCAAATTGCTAACCATCTAGCCACACAAACAGGACTTTATTTAAGTACCCAGGTAATCAATGAAGTTTGTGTAAACCTAATCAAAAAAGGAAAATTCCCCGAAAATCAAATTCAAAATCTTATTCAAGGTTTTTATCAAATTCATCATATCATTGAACTCGATTTTAACATATTGTTGAAAGCATCCACATTAAGAGGAT
>NZ_JAYGHA010000070.1:0-5261 GCF_034931405.1 Anabaena sp. UHCC 0451
AAATGATTATATTGCTGGTAAATCAATATTAAAACTTTACGAAAAATATGTCTAAAAACCCTAAACGCATTTTATTCTTGCATCCCAATTTCCCCGCCCAATTTCGCCATCTCGCCACGGCTTTAGGGCAAGATAGTAATTACCAAGTTGTGTTTATTACTAATCGTCAAGAAGGAACAATAGCGGGCGTATTTAAAGCTATTTATGAACCATCCCGTCAAGCTGCTTCACAAACTCATCATTATGTCCGCAATTTAGAAAATGCAGTTATTTGTGGACAAGCTGTATATCGGATTGCAGAACAACTGAAAGCACAGGGTTTTATCCCCGATATAATTTATGGACATTCTGGTTGGGGTCCGACTTTATTTATGAAAGAAGTTTTCCCTAAAGCAGAGTTATTATGTTTCTTTGAATGGTTTTATCATGCGCGTGGTTCGGATGCTGATTTTGATCCTAGCGAACCATTAAACGCTGATGATTTATGTCGAATTCGGATTAAAAACGCGCCGATTTTGATTGATTTAGATAATTGCGATCGCGGACTTTCTCCTACTAATTGGCAGCGTCAACAATTCCCCTCAGAATATCATAGTAAAATCTCTGTTTGTCACGATGGCATTGATACTAATTATTTTCAACCTAACCCTGGTGCTAAATTAGTTTTACCCCGCATTAATCTTGACCTTTCCCATGTGGTAGAATTAGTAACTTATGTAGGTAGAGGGATGGAACCTTACCGAGGTTTTCCTCAGTTTATGGAAGCGGTTGCATTAATTCAACAACAACGCCCCAATTGTCATGTTGTAGTTGTAGGGGAAGATAGAGTTGCTTATGGTAAAAATCTGCCTGATGGTCAAACTTATAAACAGTTAATGTTAGAAAAATTAGATTTAGATTTATCCAGATTACACTTTACAGATAGACTACCTTATCCTGAATATCTGCAAGTTTTACAAGCTTCCTCTGTCCATATTTATTTAACCCGTCCCTTTGTTTTATCCTGGTCAATGTTAGAAACTATGTCCGCAGGATGTTTGTTATTAGCTTCCAATACACCACCAGTTTTAGAAGTAATAAAAGATGGCAAAAATGGACTATTGGTAGATTTCTTTTCTCCTGAACAAATTGCAAATAAAGTAAATGAAGCCTTGGATAATGCTGAAGATATGACAGCTATTCGGACAGCAGCAAGAAAAACAATAGTTAATAATTATGATTTAGCAACATTATTACCACAACATTTAGATTGGATGTTGGGTAAGAAAACTTCCTTAAAGTCTCATGGTTTTGGGAAGTAGAGAGGAAACATTTTGATGAGGAGATGAGGAGATGAGGAGATGAGGAGCAGGGGAGCAGGGGAGCAGGGGAGCAGGGGAGCAGGGGAGCAGGGGAGCAGGGGAGCAGGGGAGCAGGGAGTAAGAAAGAGGAAAAATAGATTCCTCCTGACTTCTGACTTCTGACTTCTGACTTCTGACTCCTGACTCCTGACTTCTGACTCCTGACTCCTGACTCCTATTTCTAACTTCGCATCACTGCATCTAACAAAACTCCACCACCAAACCGCACGGGGTCTGTACAAGGTAAACCAGTTTCGGTTATAGTTTGAGCGATCGCATTCTTAGCAGCAGACTCATCTAAATTTCTAGTATTTAAAGCTATCCCCGCAACAGGAACTTTACCAAAAGCACCTGCACCACTAGCGACAATTTCATACATCTTAATTACTTCTGGTAGAGGGGGAATAGGAACATGAGGGTTATTCCGGTTGTGGGTTTGTCCCGCTTGATGAACTAAGATCAGTTGTGTGGGTTGAGAACCGCGAATTAAAGGTAAAGTTGCAGTTGAACCAGGATGCAACAGAGAACCTTGTCCTTCAATTTGCAAGATATCGTAATGTTTACCAAACCGCATTACTAACTGTTCCACAGCACCAGCAGCAAAGTCTACCCGCACTGCATCTAAAGCTACTCCATCCCCTTCTAACATTAACCCAGTTTGACCAGTGGCTAAAAATTTAGAACGCCAACCACGCAATTTTGCTGAACGATGTAATTCTAAACTGGTGGACATTTTACCAATAGCCATATCCGTACCCACCGTCAACACCCGACGACAGGGAAGAGTCCGCGCTAAACCCGAAGCTATTTCTAAATTAGCTGGTTCTTTGCGGACATCCCAAATTATCTGTCCTGGTTTGAGGAGTGCGTTTAATTCTGGTATGTTTGCTAAAGGTGTGTGTAAACCATTAACCAAAGACATTCCTGCTTTTAAAGCATCTTTGATATCAGGCCAGTAACTATCAGGAATTATCCCACCTTTGGGAGCTATACCAATTACTAAAACTTCCGGCTGATACTGTAAAGTTGCGGCTACAGATGCGACAATTGGTACATTACGTTTGATACCTGTTAATTCTGGTAAAGATTTACCTACAGACTCCCGATCTATAATTGCAACAACTGGGGCTTCACTGTAGCGTAAAATGGATAAACCAGTTTTTCCTTGAGTTCCACTCAGTCCTTCATGCAGTAAAATTGCTGTCTTTCTATTAAGTGGCAGACGCACTATATTGTACCCCCAAACCTGGTAAATCGTTAGGTAAAATTCTTCCTTGTTTCACTGATGCACCAATAAAAGGATCATCAATTAAATTGAGATGACTATCTAAGTCTAAATAATCGGCTAAAGGTGCAAGTTGTGCAGCTGCTGTATTAGCCAGAGAACTATCAGAATAACAGCCAAACATCACTTTTAAACCATGAGATTTAGCTGTATGTACCATTCTTAAAGCTTCAGTTAAACCCCCTGATTTCATGAGTTTAATATTCACCCCATCTACATAATCAGCTAATTGGGGAATATCCGCACTGGTAAAACAACTTTCATCGACAAAGATGGGTAAAGGTGAATGTTCTTTTAGGGTGGCTAAATGGGGTTCTTGGCCTCGTGGTAATGGCTGTTCTATATACTGTATACCCAAATCTGCTAACCATAAAGACATGGCGATCGCATCTGCTAAACTCCAACCTCCGTTAGCATCTACAAATAAATCTATTTCTGGTGCTGTTTCTCGCACCGCTAAGAGCATTTTTCTGTCTGCTTCTATCCCTTCTGTTGCACCTAATTTTACCTTTAATAGCCGCACATCCATATATTCTAACCAGTCTTTTGTCCTAGCTGTTGCACCTGCTGGGGAATTAATACCAATTGTCACCGAAGTTGGTGCGATCGCATTTCTATTTAGTCCCCAAATTTGCCACAGTGGTAAACTCATACTTTTACCCATCCAATCATACAGCGCCATGTCTAATGCTGCTCTGGCTGCGGAAGGAATTTTATATTGTGTTAAAACTGCTTCAATTTCTTGACGTTGCCAAGGGTTAAATGATTCTAACACAGGAGCAATTTTTCGCAAAGCTTCCGTAATTATATCAGTTGTTTGACGGTGATTACCAACACCAAAGGGTGATGCTTCTCCCCATCCTTCTATGTCATTTTCAATGATTTTTATGCAAATATTCGTTGTTTGTGTGGTTGTTCCTCTACTAATTGTTAAGGGAAATCTTTTATTGACTGTAAATAAGTTGATCAGTATTTTCATGTTTAAGATTTATGCTCACGCAGAGGCGCAGAAAGAATAATGTTATAATTTTGGCTTGTTGGATGTATATTTTAACTTAAAATGAGTAGTTTACAAAAGTGGCAAGTTTTAAATTCACAAATGTTAATTAATCATCCTTTCTGTCAGGTACGACGGGATGAGGTTGAGTTGTCTAATGGTAAGGTTATAGATGATTATTTTGTGAATATTAAACCAGATGTGGCGTTGGTTTTACCAATTACTCATGATCAGAAAGTTGTGTTTGTGCGTCAGTACAGACACGCTGTAGGAGATTTTTTTATTGAACTTCCCGCAGGACGTTTTTATCCTGGTGAAGAAAGTGCTGAAGCAGCAGCATTGAGGGAGTTAAGGGAAGAAACAGGTTATGTTGCTGAAAATCTCCGCAAAATTGGTACTCTTCACGATAATCCCAGTAAAGAGACTAATCAAACTCATTTATTTTTGGCTGAAAATGTGGTGAAGGTAGGAGAACAACAAAATTTGGATTTAACTGAAGAAATTGAGGTGATTTTAATGCCTATAAATGCAATTTTTGAGAAAATTACTACAGGAGAAATTTCTGTTGCGGGAACAGTAGCTGCGCTTTTTTTGGGGTTGAAAATCAAACCGGATTCCTATATAAACTAATTAATTTTTTCCACATTGGTAGAATATCAATATCTTGTTCTCGATATAGAAGTTGTTTAAATTGCGGAAATTCCTGAAAATAAACTTGATAAATTCTAGAATCATTCTGAAGATTAAACTCTGTATTGGTGATTCTATCGGCTAATTTCAGTATTAACGCTTTCTTATTGGCTATAATTTTGGGTGCTGTCTTCGCAAATGTCTCCATTCTATTTTTTCCTGGTTCATTAGTTACAGCATAAACTGTGTCAGCTATCTCTTGATTAAATTCGCTGACTAACATTTCATAAGTTGTATCTGTGTCCTCTATCGTATCATGTAACCAGGCACTACAAATTATGGTATTATCCTCTCCATAACCATATTCTTTCAAAATATTAACTACATAACTAAGATGATATGAGTAATGGTATTCTCCATATTTTTGATTAGTGTGTTTAGCGATCGCAAACTGTTGTGCTTTATCTTGAATGTTCATGATTTGTCAACCTTAAAGGAATATAATCATCTGTATTACTATCATTATCCATTAATACCAGTTGTTTTTTCATATTAGGAGTTAATCAAATGGATGAGTTTATGCAAGCTGCAATTAGCGAAGCTAAACAAGGCAGAAAAGAAGGCGGAATTCCCATTGGTTCTGTTTTGGTCAAAGATGGTAAAATTATCGGTAAAGGGCATAATAAACGGGTTCAAGATGGTGATCCTGTCACCCATGCAGAAATTGATTGTTTAAGGAATGCCGGCAGAATTGGGAATTATCAAGGTACAACTTTATATTCTACTTTAATGCCATGTTATTTGTGCGCTGGTGCTGTCGTGCAGTTTGGAATTAAAAAAGTGATTGCGGGAGAATCAAAAACCTTTCCTGGTGCAAATGAATTTATGGTTTCTCATGGTGTGGAAGTCATTGATTTAAACCTTGATGAATGTGAAAAAATGATGATTGAATTTATCACAGAAAAACCAGAATTGTGGAATGAAGATATAGGAAATTAACTATATAAGG
>NZ_JAYGHA010000071.1:0-5039 GCF_034931405.1 Anabaena sp. UHCC 0451
CCCCATCCGAAACCATACAGGCTATGAAAAGTGATGGAGAATTGCAACTTGATCAACTCAATGGACATCTACAAGGTGAGCTATCCCTACACCAGCACCAATTACAACTTAGCGAACTCAGAAAAGGAACTGCTAAGAATCAATTAGAAGCGGTGGAGACTCAGCAGAAGATAGATAAATTATCTGGCAAAACTAAAGCAGATAATCAGCCTAAACTATCGCCCAATGAAGAGCTAAAAAATAGTTTGATAGATGCTCTAAAAAGTCATGAAGATGGATGGTTATGGAAAATCATTAGCAGCCTAAAACCTCTATGGTTAATCGGTAATCAAGGTTCAGGGAAAACTTATACAGCAGGAGCGATCGCACTCATCAGAAAATATTGCTTAGATGCTGATATCTATTATTTAATAGACCGCCACGCCACTGGAATTAATGCCAAAGTTTGGAAGTTTCTACAAAGTCAGAATATAGCAGAAAATGAACAGGATACTATGACTGCTTTTCAAGATTTAATACGGTATTGGATGGATAGAATAAAGCAGAATCCTAGCAATAAAACCCAAACTATCATAGATGAATTTACCCACCAAAGAATGTTGATAGGTGAATTGGCTGATACTGTCTTTAAGTTATCACTCAGTGACACCAGAAAAGCCAAAAATATGTTACTGGGAATAACCCACAATGACACTAACGAATCATTTGCACCAGGAACAGAAGCTACTCGTAAAGCCGGAATGATTCTACTACAAAAATTCAGTGCTGACGGTGACACACCACTGCCTAGAGTAGTTGTCAGGTATGGGTTAGTTGATGCACAAGGGAACGAATTAAAAGACGTTGAACACACCTTACCATCATGGGTTCATCCTGAAAAGATTCATGATCACTTTAACGGTAAACCTATAAATTTTGAGGATTAAATATGCAGCTAACGGAACAGTTCAAGCTGAAAATCAATGATTGGGGTATGCAGTTTCACGAAACACAGCAGGGATTTTATCTGTATGTAGATTTGGCAGATGACGGCAAACAAGCTTATAGGCATTTTGAGAGTGAGTCAGAAGCCGAAGAATATATGAAAGATGGGTTATTTTTTGGGTATCAAGGCTTATGGGATAGATACATCAACAAAGCGCCTACATTTTGCCCTCTTGATGTTGAATTTTAATTTTAATTGGTAGGGGAATCATGCAAGAAATATTCACATTTTCGTTAAAAACTATCATTACCAGATGGGAAAATTCAGTAATTATTAATTGTGAAGATGATCAGGAGTTTATTCGGCTGGTCAAAAACCAAAGGAAAGTTTTAAATTTGATGCTCCCTGCCAAAATAATAAAGCTGGTCAGCAGGGATGGGGAAAAAGCCACCACACTATACCAGCCGGGTTATTATCATAAATAGCATTTTTAAAGGATAGATAAATTCTATCCTTTTTTTATGGCGTAAGTTGCGATCGCCTAACTAACCCTTTACAAAATATCCTTGATTTGGGTTGCCTCCAACATCAAAACCAGCGCCTTTTAAAATGTTCCTGACTCGCACCACGACTTTAGACTTCGTATTTATTTCTTCCCCTAAAATCCGTTCTAATTCCTCCTTATTAGTCTTGATTTTTTCCCCTACTCCCGAAGCCTTGATCACGTCAGCAGTTATGGGGGAGTGAATGTCAATATCTGCAAAAAATTCGATTATTTTCTGTTTTTTGTCAGTTTCTGGAGACGGATCGGTATTGGGGCGATCGCTCTCTACATCTTCCCCCGGTGGTGATTGGTGATTGGTTATTGGTGATTGGGGATTGGGAACGACGGCGGGGGGAATAGCTGCTTTTAGTTCCTGTAGTTTACTATTCAGGTTGTCTACTTGATTAGTTAACTCTTGCAGTTGACTATCTTTATTAGTTAACTCATTAGACAACTCAATTAGTTTACTATCTTTGTTAGCTAACTCACTGGTTAACTCATTTAGGCAACTGGATAAGCTGACGATATCCTCACCTCTTCTGAGATCAAAATCCATCCCATGAGAAAAACCCCCTGATGGACCGGGGACTTTCCGGTTAGCCTCGATAAAATTGATGAACTTTTTGACCTCCAATTTGTAGTTATCCACTTCGCTAGACGGCAATTTTTCCTTATGGCGTAAAGCATTCATATAAAAATCGCCAAACTGCTTTATGTACTCCAGGGAATAGGGAAAATTATCTTCCCTATTCCGTAAATTTTTTGACAAGCTGCTAACCTTGACTTGTTCGTTAGTCAACTGCTTAGTTAACTCAGTATTTAACCGTTCTAACTCCCTGATCCGCGCCTCTAATTCCTCATTGGGTAAAGATTCTGGCTTTTTTTCGGTTGCATCTCCCCCCCTGCTTTCAAGGTTATCTAAACGATTAGCCAACCCTTGTACTTGGTTAACTAACTGGTTTACTAATTCCTGTAAGGCGGTGTTACCTATTTGGTTACTATCGTTATTAGCTTTATCTTCCTTATCTGGTTTAACCTTAACGTCTCTAATGGTTTTAGCAACTTCACACAAGCGGTCATGGGTAACTTCGTATGGTTTACCAATGTAACGCTTATGTAACTTGTTATTTACTTTCTTGAAAGCATACCAATAAACCACACCACCTAAAACTTCTTTTCTGGCACGATAACTATCTTCACCACCGAAACCAGCTACAAATTTAAAACTGCTGTTATTTTCTAGCCAATTACTCCATTTATCGTTGTCAGGGTCAATTTTAATCAGGTTTCCGTTATCTGTCTCCAGATGGATATCGGTATCTATTGCCTTGTGATCAGCTTTTGCAGTTCCCATAGTAGTAACTCAAGGTAACTATAATTAGTTACCCTAACTCAAGTTACCAATAACCGTCAATAGATAACCTATAAGTAGTTACTCTATATTTTATAGTAACTTAGGGTAACTTTCTATGGGTTTACTATTGACGGTTGCTATATAGAGTTACTATACTAAGTTACATACAAGGTTAGATAACCGAGTACAAAACACAAAAGGCAACCGCCACACCGTCCAAAGTTTAGCGATCGCCTTTTGTCCATCAACCTCTATCAAAAGGATTAATGACTTATGAATAGCGTACCACAGACAAAAACTTTAACCTACGTTGACGGTCAACTTGATGCTTTACAACGTCTACTACCCCTAACAACAGAATTAGACAGTGACTACTTTAGAGGGTATCGAGACACGGTGATCAAGTACGGTGTAACTCCTTTCTAATTCCCCCAACTCCCCCACACCGGGGGATTACCAAAGCAGCTACACCAATTAGAAGGAACTAAACACCAATGACACACACCGAACGCAAGCAGATAAAACAACTGCTCAAGGATACATTCTGGCAATTCTCAACAGAAGATCCCCAAAATATCACCCCTAAACTGATCCGTTATTGGGCATCTAAAAATTTACATCCTGAGATTATAGAGGCCACTGCTATCAACTACATCGGATCAGATTTTTGGTATCGAGTTGAAAAGCTATGTTACCTCATGAAGCATCTACACTACTGGTTAACGCTTGAGTAATTACGCTTAACCCCACAATCCCTATCGTCAAGGTAGGGATTAAATAAAAAAGTTCAGCTATCGAAAAGAACCATTATCGTAATCTAAAATAGGACTACCATGAATACAATCGTACTAACAACTCATAACCTAGAATCATCACTATCTACCCCAATCGGTTCTAGGTTCACTCACATAGACTCAAGACAGGATACAGATGTGTTAAATCAATTATTAGCTGATAAACGCGCAGAAACTACAAGACGGGCATATCTAAGCGATATTAATAACTTCTTTAATACAATGACAGGTGATACAGCTAACCATGACGCTGTACTAGAGTTTTTGCATTTATCCCAAGGTCAAGCAGTAGCAACTGTACTTAAATATAAAGCTGCTTTAATAAATAAAGGTCTTAAAGAAGCAACTGTAAACCGTCGTATTGCTGCTATTAAAAGTTTGGTTGTTTTTGGGCGTAAGGTTGGGGTATGCAGCTACTCTTTAGAAGATGTCAAGGGGGAAAAATCAGCCAAGTACAGAGATACTACAGGGGTAGATGCTGATACATTTAAACTCATTCTTAAACAATGTGATACAACCACGGTCAAGGGGATTAGAGACTATGCAATATTGCGGCTGCTTTGGGGTAATGCTTTACGACGGGGGGAAGTTTCCAAAGCAAACATAGGGGATTTTGATCCTACTGCTAAGACTTTACGGATTCTAGGGAAGGGTAAGGGGACGCAATATCAAACTGTTGATCTCTCCCCTGCTACTGTAGAGGCCATCTCTAACTGGCTATCCGTGCGGGGAAGATTTACGCCGGATCTGCCTTTATTCATAGCTTTGGACAATGCCCACAAAGGACACCGATTAACGGGGGATGCAATCAGGAAAATTGTCTGTGAATATTCCCAAAATGCAGGAATAGCAAAGGCTATGAGTCCCCACAGGATAAGGCATAGTGCCATTACGGCCGCTCTTGATGCCACCGGGGGAGATGTCAGGAAGGTACAGAAATTATCACGTCATAGCAAGCTCGACACGCTGATGATTTATGATGACAACCGTAAACGAGACCAGGGGGAAATTTCCAACCTACTTGATGATTTGCTGTAATCTTTGCGGGGTAAGACTTCTAGCCTATCTTGCCCCTCGTGTGTGCGATCTCTATATCTACGCCAAAAAGCGTAAAATAGGGAAAATTACGGAAATTACCATGAAATTCCTACCCATTGCGAAAGCTTCGCTCGCCACAGGCATCGCTCTCTCACTGCTACCAATTCCCGTATTAGCACAGCCCCAAAAAACTGGCGATACCATATCAGGGCAACTAGAGCTTATAGCAGGTGGCATTGCTGGACCAGATGACAATTGCTATGGAACAAGGGGATTTAGAGATATATCTGGAATGATGCCCGTGATTATCAGAGATGAACAAGAAAAGATAATCGCCACAGGAAATACAGATGTTGGCAAGCGTCCACCTGAACACTCTAGTGG
>NZ_JAYGHA010000072.1:0-3101 GCF_034931405.1 Anabaena sp. UHCC 0451
TGGCATCGAGCTATTTTGGCGTGGGGCAACCCCCAGACTATCGTGGCCGCAGCAGCGTTTCACCTCTGAGTTCGGGAAGGGATCAGTGTGGTTCCACCGCGCAATAGACACCAGGAAAGATTGTTGGGTGTACAAAACCCTGAAGACTGCAAGTAAAGCGAAACCAATGATGTAAGAGGTCAAGCCCTCGGTCTATTAGTACTCCTTTGCTACATACATTGCTGTACTTCCACATAGAGCCTATAAACGGGTGTTCTGCCCGTGACCTTACCTACTATTAGTAGTGAGAACACTCATCTTGAGGTGGGCTTCCCACTTAGATGCTTTCAGCGGTTATCCGCTCCGAACGTGGCTACCCAGCGTTTACCGTTGGTACGATAACTGGTACACCAGCGGTTCGTCCTTCCCGGTCCTCTCGTACTAAGGAAGGCTCCTCTCAATGTTCTTGCGCCTGCACCGGATATGGACCGAACTGTCTCACGACGTTCTGAACCCAGCTCACGTACCGCTTTAATGGGCGAACAGCCCAACCCTTGGGACGTACTTCCGCCCCAGGTTGCGATGAGCCGACATCGAGGTGCCAAACCTCCCCGTCGATGTGGACTCTTGGGGGAGATCAGCCTGTTATCCCTAGAGTAACTTTTATCCGTTGAGCGACGGCCATTCCATGCTGCGCCGTCGGATCACTAAGGCCTACTTTCGTACCTGCTCGACTTGTCGGTCTTGCAGTCAAGCTCCCTTTATGCCTTTACACTCGTCGCACGGTTTCCAAGCGTGCTGAGGGAACCTTTGCGCGCCTCCGTTACCTTTTAGGAGGCGACCGCCCCAGTCAAACTGCCCACCTGAAACTGTCCTCTCTCCGGCTGACGGAGATGAGTTAGAATTCTAGCTTCGCCAGAGTGGTATCTCACCGTTAGCTCCATATTCCCCACAAGGAATACTTCATCGCTTCCCACCTATCCTGCGCAAGCCAAGCCCGAACACAATTCCAGGCTACAGTAAAGCTTCATAGGGTCTTTCTGTCCAGGTGCAGGTAGTCCGTATCTTCACAGACATTCCTATTTCGCCGAGTCTCTCTCTGAGACACCATCCAGATCGTTACGCCTTTCGTGCGGGTCGGAACTTACCCGACAAGGAATTTCGCTACCTTAGGACCGTTATAGTTACGGCCGCCGTTCACCGGGGCTTCGGTCGCCAGCTTCACTTTCGCTGACCAGCTTCCTTAACCTTCCGGCACTGGGCAGGCGTCAGCCCCCATACGTCCTCTTACGAGTTTGCGGAGACCTGTGTTTTTGGTAAACAGTCGCCTGGATCTCTTCACTGCGACCCACGTCTGAGGTGGGCACCCCTTCTTCCGAAGTTACGGGGCCATTTTGCCGAGTTCCTTAGAGAGAGTTATCTCGCGCCCCTTGGTATTCTCAACCTCCCTACCTGTGTCGGTTTCGGGTACGGGTAATATATGTTCATCACATTACTAGCTTTTCTTGGCACTAGCATTCACCACACGGAGTTCGTAAACTCCTCCCAAACCAATCAGGGTATGGCTATCTTTCATGCGTCCCTAATAATGCTCCCATATTTTAGTCAGGGATTGTTGACCCTGTGTCCATCGACTACGCCGTTCGGCCTCGCCTTAGGTCCCGACTAACCCAGAGTGGACGAACCTGGCTCTGGAACCCTTAGGGTTTCGGGGCATTGGATTCTCACCAATGTTTGCGCTACTCAAGCCGACATTCTCACTTCCGTCTCGTCCACAGCTGCTTGCCGCTACTGCTTCGCCCTACCACGGAACGCTCCCCTACCACTTAAATAAATTTAAGTCCACAGCTTCGGTACATCACTTAGCCCCGTTCATTTTCGGCGCAAGACCGCTTGACTAGTGAGCTATTACGCACTCTTTCAAGGGTGGCTGCTTCTAGGCAAACCTCCTAGTTGTCTAGGCAATCTCACCTCCTTTATCACTTAGTGATGATTTGGGGACCTTAGCTGGTGGTCTGGGCTGTTTCCCTCTTGACAATGAAGCTTATCCCCCACTGTCTCACTGGCAATGTGTTCTCTAGGTATTCTGAGTTTGTCTCGATTTGGTACCGGTCTCCCAGCCCGCACCGAAACAGTGCTTTACCCCCTAGATTTAATCATTACCGCTGCGCCTCAACACATTTCGGGGAGAACCAGCTAGCTCCTGGTTCGATTGGCATTTCACCCCTAACCACAACTCATCCGCCGATTTTTCAACATCGGTCGGTTCGGACCTCCACTTGGTGTTACCCAAGCTTCATCCTGGCCATGGTTAGATCACCAGGGTTCGGGTCTATAAACACTGATTTTTCGCCCTCTTCAGACTCGGTTTCCCTTTGGCTCCAGCATTCTCGCCTTAACCTACCAGTGCCTATAAGTCGCCGGCTCATTCTTCAACAGGCACGCGGTCATCCGTTAAATCGGACTCCCACTGCTTGTAAGCTAATGGTTTCATGTTCTATTTCACTCCCCTTCCGGGGTTCTTTTCACCTTTCCCTCGCGGTACTTGTTCACTATCGGTCACACAGTAGTATTTAGCCTTACGAGATGGTCCTCGCTGATTCATACGGGATTCCTCGTGCCCCGTACTACTCGGGATTCAGCTACTATCCTTTAACTTTCGACTACAGGACTTTCACCCCCTCTGGTGCAGTATTTAGCTGCTTCGTCTAGTCTCCGGATTCGATATTGCTGTCCCACTACCCCAACAAGTAAACCTGTTGGTTTAGGCTCTTCCCCTTTCGCTCACCACTACTCAGGGAATCTCTTTTGATTTCTCTTCCTCCAGCTACTAAGATGTTTCAATTCGCTGGGTTGGCTCTTTCCTGTCTATATATTCAACAGGCAGTATTTAGGGTTGCCCCATTCGGACACCTCCGGCTCTTCGTTTGCTTCCAACTCCCCGGAGTATTTCGTCGGTAACCACGTCCTTCTTCGCCTCTGTGTGCCTAGGTATCCACCATTAGCCCTTATTAGCTTGACCACATTACATTGGTTTCTCCACTGTCAACACTTCCACATTCATGTCTGTGTCAACTAGCTTCTTTCGCTTTACTATGCAGTTTTCAAGGTTCTGACTGGAC
>NZ_JAYGHA010000073.1:0-4646 GCF_034931405.1 Anabaena sp. UHCC 0451
CGATGCTCTATTAGCAGAAGTAGCCAAGGAAGGTTTTACAATGTTTAGGGATGCACTTCAAGCAGAGGTTGATAAATATCCTGATTACCCACTTCAACAGTTAAAAAATATTGGTATTGCTTATGTTAAATTTGCTTTAGAAAATCCTGCTTATTATCGGCTGATGTTTGGTGCTTATCGCACTACTCCTACACAAAACCTGCCTTTATTTACACAAACACCAGAGGCAATGTCAACTATATCAGTTGAGCAACTTATTCAAGGTGTGCAATCTCAGGATATGAGTTTTAATGTTAAGGGAGAGGCATTTATGGTACTGTTTAATATTATCATCCGATGTCAACAAGCGGGGTTAATTAAAACAGATGATCCTAAAACTCAAGCCTTAGCTTGTTGGTCAATTGTTCATGGTTTAGCTATGTTGTTTATGGATGGGCAAATTTTAATTACTGAAGAACAGTTAATAACTTTGTTATCATCATTAATTGTACAGAATTTAATAGAGGGATTGTGTCAATAAATTCTGCCAAAAAGCGAAAATAATTTCTTGAAGCAAGCCCCAATTAATGTGTTACAACTCCTAATATTTTAACGGAACAGTATTGCTAATTTAAGTTTTAGTTTTACTTAGGGCTTGCTGAATAAAACCAAAACCTAGATAAATAGGGCTTGCTGAGAAAGTCTTTTCGTGGAGGCAGGCAAGAGACAAAAGGCAAGAGGCAAGAGTTTGAGCTATCTGTTAGTAACCAATTTTTTGAAATTTCACCCTCAAAATGCTCGATTTTTTCACTCCTAGCTTCAAAACCCTTGCACATATTTTCTTTTCTATCAGCCCCAAACCTTTGATTCATCTAGGTTTTACGTTTACATTTATTCAGCAAACCCTAAATAAAGAGGTTGAGGATTTTTAAAATTAAACAAGTGCCTGGTTTTAGGGACTATGAGCAAGAAAACTTTGCGCTTTGTTGGTGTTTACCTCATTTCAAAACATAAAAAACTCCCTACTGACTAAAACACATTCACCTTACCATCATTGAGAATATAAAGAGAGCGATAACCAGGAAACTTCTCACTAGGACGCAGTTCTAAACGCAGAGTACCAAAATTAGGTTTAGAAGCATTCGCATCTAAAGACCTACCTGTGTCATCCCAAAACAACAGCGAAAAATTTGGTTCTGTCGCACTTTTCATATCTACACTAAATTCCTTTCCTGGTTCTAAAGAAATACGCCGCATTTCCGGGAATTTCTCCAGTTTCAATACTCTAGGTGTGCGGTTTACAACTTGCACACGAAGATATTGACCAGGTGTAAACTCAAGTGGACGCGGACCACAATTAGAAGCACAAGTCCCAGCTAATGTCACCTGAGAGTTATTAGTTGGTGTTAATAATAAAGCTGTAGCAATCAAAGTTGCTGAAATTAACTTAAACATTTTACACCCCTACACCAAATAAAGATAAATAATATCCTACTCAGAAGTAGCACTTTCTAACCACATTTCCCCATCATCTCCTAATAAGTTTTGTGCAGCTTCTAACATAGATGCAGCAATATCCTTTAAATCTTCCCGATTATTCAAATAGGTTTTTAACGCTTCCATCGGGTCAATACTGCTACTGGCGCTTAATTCAGGAATGCGGGGTTTAGCTAACTGACTAACTAATTCTGGTTGAATTGTATAAGTATGGGCTGTACTTAAAGCACTATGCACAGATGAATTATCAATTAAATCTAGCTGTTCAGAACGCAGTTTGTAAATTAATCGAACTACGGTATCTTGAAGATCATATTTTGCGATCGCTTTCAATAATACCACTTGCGGAGCATCACTCTTAGATAAATCTACCTCAATGGTGCGGAAAGTGCGAACAGGTAAAGAGCAAAATTCCCACTCCACCTTCCCTCGTTCTACTTCCACCATCACATAACCCTTATCTTCTTTCTCTTCACTAAAATCTACCCGTTCAATACTACCCGGATAAATCACCGGTGGGTCATTAGATTTATTTAAATTCTGGTGACAGTGAACGTGACCCAAAGCCACATAATCAAAACATGAGCGCGTCAGCAAAGACAAAGGCAAAGTAAAACCTTTACCCACAGCTAACAAACGTTCTGCACCCAACATTGCATTATCAGCCATCAAATGCGCTAAAAGCACAGTAGGTACATCCGGGTCAAGTTTTCTAATTTCCCCTTCTAAAACTACTTCTAACTTTTCCGTCAACATTTGATTAACTTCCGCCATAGATAAACCCGCAGTTTCTTTGCGAGTCATCAAAGCTGAACGAGTCAACCAAGGAAGTGTAATTATTTGCACCTTTCCGCTACGAGTTTGGATGTGGTGAGTTGTCAATTTATCACCGACCACAAACCCCGGTACACCTAAAGTCCGGTAAATATTTAAACTCGCACCGCCCACACCTTGGGAATGTAAGTCGTGATTACCAACTAACAAAACCGTTGGTATATCAGCATCTACAAGGCGGCGAAATTGACTAGCAAAAGCTTCTTGTACGTAAGGCGGTGGTGTAGCATCGGGAAAAGCATCACCACCGAATATCACTATATCTACTGGTTCTGATAAAGCGCGATCGATACATAAAGATAGGGTATTGACAAAATCCTCTAATCGTGTATTTAAACCTGTGATGGGATTGATGCGTCCGTGGGAGAAACCGCTTCCTATATGGATATCTGAAAGATGGAGGATTTTTATCATGTTGGTGAGTGGGATTTTTTTAAATGAACCGCAGAGACGCAGAGGACGCAGAGGGAGGAGGGTTTAATTTTTATCTGTGTTTATCTGTGTTCATCTGCGTTTGATTACTTTTTATGTTCTATTCTATTAAGGATACAGAAAATTATTAAGTCTGAATCAGGATAACCAGGATTTAAGGATTTACAGGATGTTATTTTGTGGTTAAAGATCCCCCACTTCTGAGATAATTAATCTATGAAATGAGAAGATTAATCAAAGAAGTCGGGGATCTGAAAATTGTATTTGTCTGAATCAGGATAACCAGGATTAAAGGATTAACAGGATGGTAATTTTTAGATAGTTGATAATCATTGAAAGAACATCATTCAACAACATCCTGAAAATCCCAACTTCCCACAAACAATCATCCAATCATATCCTCTAAATCCTCAAATCCTGGACATCCTGATTCAGACAAAAAAAATAACCAACTTCCCATCATAAATCATCCAATCACATCCTGTAAATCCTCAAATCCTGGACATCCTGATTCAGACAAATCAAAATATTAATATTAGTCATTAGTAATTAGCCATTTTTTAACACCTTACCAATGACCAATGACCAATAACTAATAACTAAATGTGAATCCCACACTCAGTTTTTTCGCTTCCTCTCCAACGTCCAGCGCGTTCGTCTTCACCTTCACCTACTTTAGTAGTAATAGGTTCATCACCAATGCTAGGATAACCTTGATCATGGAGAGGATTGTAAATTACTTTATGTTCAGCAACATAAGCCCAGCTTTGTTTGCGTGTCCAAGTAGCGATGGGATTTACTTTCAATCTTCCCAGATTATCTAATTCAAATATGGGCATATTGGCACGGGTAACAGCTTGGTCACGGCGACGGCCTGTAATCCAAGCGACGGTGTTAAGTTCCTGTAAACCCCTTAACAGTGGTTCAATTTTTGTAATTTGGTGGAATTCAGCAATATTTTTATCCCACAGTGCTTCACCAAATTTAGCAGCAAAGGCTTCACGGGTGTCTACATCTGGAGTTTTATAAGTTTGCAAATCTAGGTTGTAGATTTCTTTAGCTTTGGCAACCAGTTCCAAAGTTTGAGGGAAATGATACAATGTATCCAGGAAGATGACGGGAACTGGATGCTTGAGTACAGTATAAAGAATGTGGGTGATGATGATGTCATCAACATTAAAGGCGCTAGTTTGTACTAAACCTGTGGGTATATTGTCGATAGACCAAGCTAGGATTTCTGTAGGGGTAGCGGTTTCAAATTCTTGATTTAAGCGTTCTAAGTCAAAAGCGGTGGAAACTGTCATGATGATTCTCTAAAAAGATATTTTTACCTTAATTAAGATTTATCGTACCTTATAAAGACACCTATTCCTGTCGATCATTAGGTAATTATGATGTACGGGTATCACTACACGGGAATTTTAGTAGTTATTCTTTAATTCTAGTATAAAAATACTCAATTGCGGTTACGTGAAATCAGATTCCTGACTTCTTCCCTAATTTCCAATCTTCACCACCAGGTAATTGAATTATAATTTCTGTAATAGCTTTTGGTAAGTCTTTAACAGAATTTGTGTAAGTCAATTCTAGAAAGTTAAAAGCGGTGGAAATTATGTTATTTCTATCTACCATTTCTGCTAGTTGAAATTCAGTGTAGATACCATTTAAAACTTCTACGCTTGCATCACCTATTGCTAGTTCTATTTCTTCTTCTAAATAACTATCCCATTCGTCTTTATTGATGTAATAGGATTTTTTGTTTTCTTTAAGATTGATTTTTTTGATTTCTACTAAAGCGTTACGAATAGATACAACCCAAGAGTTTGTTAATCTTTGTTCTATTTGATTTTTTATCAAATGTATTAACAACACCCTTAAAAATGATTGAATATTCCTTAGAGGAT
>NZ_JAYGHA010000074.1:0-4588 GCF_034931405.1 Anabaena sp. UHCC 0451
CTATCTAAGTTATTAATTTCAGCATCTACAAAATGCCCAATTTCCTCTAACAAAACCGCGCTAATTGCTTCAGTTGTGGAAGTATTGACAAAGGTATTTGATAGATAAATTGTATTCGTACTACTCGCATAAGCACCGTTAGCATTGCCAAGAATACTACTATCAAGAATCTCAATTTGCGGAAGTTGACTAAAATCACCAGTTTGCCATTGAGAACGAAGTGTTACAGCCACGGTACGATCATATTGTGTACCAAAAGCCTTATCAAACAGATTCCAGAAGTTATCAAAACCAGAAAAAGTGCTGAGTTGATTATAGGTCAGTGTGAGGACGGGTTTAATTACGTTATTCATATATTTGATTTGAGCAATTATTGGTGTTAAAAGCATTACTGGACATAACTTAGGTCACAGGTTTCTGAAAATCTACCTGAAGCCCTAAGTATATAAACACAAATGTGACATAAATATTTACAAATGTCAACAAGAGATACTGAATATATAGTTATATTTATAAGAGTTGAATTTTGTATAATATTCAAAAATCCCCGATTTCTCTAAGAATTCGGGGATATGAGCCTTTATCGACGTAATATATCTGAAATTTTAAATTTTGAATAGATTAACCCTTGCTCACAGTTGATTGAGAAAAAGAACGCAGTAACAATTTTCTTCCTAACTCAATATCTGAGGGTGAACATTGCCAATCTGGGTGTGCTGTCATTAACAAGCTATCTAAAGTTTCTTGATCAAAAAGATGCCACACAGGCGCATCATTAATTCTCGCTTCTACAGCATAACAGTTAGTTGCAATGCAGCGAATCATGCAACGGCTGGAAATTCTCGCCAAACTCATCATCTCTCCAGGTTGTAAAGAGCGAAATTTGCGGATTACTTCTTTAAACTCATCAAAAGAAGACACTATCAACCCCGGAAGGGCAAATGTTACCTTTTTTTCTCCATTCACCGCAATCCAGTAATGACGACTAGGGTCGATACCTTCTAGCCAAGGGGATTCATCATCAAGACGATAGCGGGGTGATAAGCAAAATAAAGGTTCCATAAGCTTCAGTTATAAATTTGGTTGGTTAAATTTGGTTGGTATTTAATTTGTTATTTAAAGTCAGGATCTTAAATTGCCCAAACAGGGCTGTATCATAGAAAGCAGCCTTAATATATTAAGTATTCGATAACTATCACTAATAAATCAAATAAATTTGGTAAAAGTTATCATATTATTCATATTTCTTCACAAAATACCTGCTTTCTGTTCATTTCATCAGTTCTGGTATAGTCGCTTCTAGCTTGAGACAATTAGCACCATTAACCTGCAACCGATATTCAACCTTATCCATCAAACGATTCATAATCAGCCACCCATAACCCCCTTCTTGTTTCTGCTTAGGATTGGGAGGAAAGTAGGTAGACATATCAAAACCTTGACCATAGTCCCAAATTTCGATCGCCAATTTCCGATCTTTGAGTTCCAACCGCAGTAAAATCGGTAAGCTAGGCTGATCTTTGTGAGCATGACGAACAGCGTTAGAATATGCTTCAACCAACGCCAAACGCAAACGACCTGATTGCTCTGACCAATCCACAGAATCCCCCAGATGGATTTTCAAGCATCCCAGCAACCAAGTTTCCACGATATTTATAAAACTTAAATCACTTGGTACATGAAGCTCACTTTTCATGAGTTACAAAACCTCCAGGGAGAGTATAGTTTGGTCATCTTCTTGCACATGGTTATCTGTTTGAATACGAGTTAATAAATTTTCAAGAGACAAAGGTTGAGCTTGCTCTTGTATAAGTTGCCAAAGACCTTCTTGATTGAGCATAGAAGAGTTAATTGGCTGATTACCATCATCAATTTTTCCAGATAAATTAGAATTTAAATTAGAGTCTAATGATACTTTTGCTTCCGTAATTCCATCACTCGCCAATAGCAGTGTATCTCCAGGAGCTAGAATCACGCGGCCGGACTCTGACTGCCATTTGGTAAAAATACCCAAGGGGATGCTGCGGACTTTCAGGTAATGGGGTTGAGTAACTAAAGTTACCGACTGTAACCACAAGAGAGGATAGATATGTCCAGCATTAGCATAGACAAGTTCCTTGGTAGTTCTGTTATAAGATGCAATCACAAGAGTAATAAAATAATTGCTACTGATTAAATCATCAGCTAAAGCATAATTAAGATTTTGCATGACAATATGCGGTTCTGCTGGTGATTCTTGGGATAATTCCCGACGCAATAGGGAAATAGCACTGGCCATGAATAAAGCCGCTGGCACACCTTTACCAGAAACATCACCGACAGCCAACCACAAATCACCTTTAGGATGGACAAAGACCTCAAAAAAATCGCCTCCTACTTCCCGTGCTGGGGAACAGCAAGCTTGTATTTTCACATTATCAAGCTCAGGTAAGCTTTGACGGAGTAAATTGTTTTGAATTTGACGAGCTACTTGCAATTCAACCCTGATTTGCTGTTGTTTTTCTTGCAAGCGTTGGTAGAGTTTGGCTTGGGAAAGAGCTAAAGCTGCTTGTTCTGCCACACCTGTAATGAGTTGAATATCTTCCTCTTGCCAAGGTTGTTCACTTCCCCATTGATAGAGAGTCATCACAGCTAGTAAGTGCTGTTGGCTGGTCAATGGTACAACTAGATAATAATAAGGTTGGTGATGGTATGTATCCTGAGTTAATTGATATTGTTGGCTATGGAGGACTTCTGCAATTAAAGGGATAGGGTCTAGAGGTAGACTGGTAACTGGGGATTTGGGATCGTGATAGGAAAACTGGGTTTGTGTCAAGAGATCGCCCTCTACCAGTCTCAATAAACAACTGGTAGCAGCAAATGTTTGACCAATAGTGACCACAATTTTTTGCAAGATGCTGTCATAATCCAAAGATTCCCGAATGGCGGTTGTCACAGCATTAAATAAAGATTCTCTTCGCAGAGCATGACGGAGTTCTTTTGTCCGCTTTTTAACTAATTTATAAGTATCCCTTCCTTGCTCCACTAATGCTTTGAGTTGTTCAGGTTTCCAAGGTTTAGTGATGTACTTGAATACCTGACCAGAGTTAATCGCATCCACCAAATCTTCAACATCCGTAAAACCAGTGAGCAAAATCCGAATCGTATCGGGAAAACGCTCCACTGTCAGACTGAAAAATTCTGTGCCATTCATATCTGGCATTCTTTGGTCAGAGATAATCACAGCCATCTCCCCTACTTGGTCTAAGATTGCCAAAGCATCATGGGCGTTATTTGCTTTATATACCTTAAAGTCTCGCCAAAAAGTGCGATAGAGTAAGTCCAAGTTGTCTGGCTCATCATCTACCACCATGAGCTTGAGCTTTTCAACCTCTTTCCCATTCATATTTAACTATATTTTTAGACACTTTAATGGCTAGTACCGCAGGGCGGAAGTCAAAAGTCAAAAGTCAAAAGTCAAAAGTAATATAGAATCAGCTTTTGAACGATTGAGAATAGTCCATTAACTTACGCCGCAGTGTACTAGATATTATCAAGTTTATCCACTTGTTTGCTAACTAACCATCAAAAAGATATCACTTAAGTAGGTTGTTGAGGAAAATTTTGCTCCTCACTCATTACCCCACAATTCCAGAACGCAAAGCACGTACTGCTGCTTGAGTACGGTCATCAGCAGATAGCTTGTTAAGAATATTGCGAACGTGAGTTTTGACAGTGCCAATTGTGATAAATAGCCTTTCGGCGATGATTGCATTACTGCAACCTTCGACTATCAATTGTAACACTTGTAACTCCCGTTCCGTAAGAGCATAAGGTTGGATAGACTGCTGATTTTCCTCAGATTCTAGAGAATCTCCCACAGTTTTGGTATGTGAGGATGATATAGATACTAGTCTATTCGGCTTTTGTTGTGCCTGTTGTAACACTATTCTAGC
The DNA here is from genome assembly GCF_034931405.1 of Anabaena sp. UHCC 0451. Classification (NCBI taxonomy): domain Bacteria; kingdom Bacillati; phylum Cyanobacteriota; class Cyanophyceae; order Nostocales; family Nostocaceae; genus Anabaena; species Anabaena sp. UHCC 0451. The sequence continues at coordinate 3,936 of NZ_JAYGHA010000074.1, forward strand.
GATCGCTGGATCAATCCAAGCATAGCCATTGTATGTCACCCGCACTGCTTCGAGTAAATTATCGTAATTGATATCCTTCATACAGTAGGAGTCTGCACCTGCCGCAAAAGCAGCCAATACGGACTCCTTATTATCTTGCAGAGTTAAAATTAACACTTTAGTATCAAATTTTTCAGCTTCAGCAATACTTTTCACCTGTCTGGTTAGCTCAATCCCATCTTGATCTGGTAAACCTATATCAACAATCGCAATATCTGGTTGTAGTTTTTTTAACATTTTGAATCCTTCGGTAGCATTGGCAGCTTCCCCGACAACTTCAATTTCTTTTTTTTGTAAGAGTGCTGTGCGAATACCCACACGAGTGAGATCATGATCTTCAATCAGAGCGATGCGAATTTTACTCATAGTCAACTTATGTCTGTTAATACTCAGTTTTACACTCCCCACGCCTAAAAAGCATGAGATTATTAATTTACTGATAGGGTTTAGCATCTTTTCCTGATTCATCTGACCGTAGTGTAATAGTATAAATACATGGCGGTAAGATCACAGCAGAAAGCCCTGGTAGAGATCAAGGTCAAAGATTTTCTTTCCTTGCGGGTGAGTGAGAGGCTTCTTTTGTCCATCACCAAAGCTAAACTTGTATCCAAACG